>CAZHOC010000395.1:0-5649 GCA_964534295.1 uncultured Bacteroidia bacterium
AAAAGGTGGAACCAGTAGCGCCGTGCTTGGCCATTTTGTCGGCTACTTTGTAGCCTTCGAGGATGTGGGTAAAAGTATTGACCTTAAATCCTTCTGCCTCAGCCAAGCGCATCAACATCGTTATCTCGGACTGCACATAGGAGTGACAAGTAATAAAGCGCTCATCGTCGAGGATTTCGAGTATGGTCTCTAGCTGAAGGTCTCTTTTGGGGGGAATCAATCCTTTAGCTTTGCCATTCTTTTCCCATTCCGTCAACTCTGCTCGGTAAGCTTTAGCTTCGCGAAACGCATCCTTAATCATTTGTTCTACACCCATGCGGGTTTGCGGATAGCGAACATTGTAGGCACTGCTACGATTGGAGCGTTTGACGTTTTCTCCCAGCGCAAATTTGATGAAGCCGGGCTGATTCTCTAATAGCAAATCTTCTAATGGATTGCCCCAGCGCAGTTTTACGATAGCTGACTGGCCGCCGATAGGATTGGCAGAGCCATGCAATAGTTGTGAAGTGGTAGTACCGCCAGCGAGATGGCGATAGAGATTGATCGCTCCGGGATTGATCACATCTTCCCCCCGGACTTCAGCGCTCACAGAGTGGGTGCCTTCATTCGTCCCTTGGGTGATGGAGGCATGAGAGTGTTCATCAATGATGCCCGTAGTCAGATGTTTGCCAGTTCCATCTATGCTTTTCACCCCTTGGGGAACGCTCAACTCTTTGCCTACGGCTTTGATTTTCCCGCCTTCTACCCAGACGTCTGCGATCAGAATGCCCTGATCAGTATTGGTCCAAACTGTGGCGTTGCGGAGGACAAAGTCTTCGGCTTGGGGGATACTTAGCCTGCCATAGCCATTCAATGGAAAAGGAACTTGACTGTTGGCCAGTGTGCCTACTATAGGGCCTTTGGCTCCACCATCTGATTGAGTAGATGATTTATTCTTTTTGGCTTTGGCGGGTCTAGCCTCAAAATATGAGCGTTTCCCGGAGGGAGACTTGACATAACCAGTCAAGCGCTCCCCATCATAAACCCCTCTTAGGCTGTAATAACGGTTTTCGTCAGAAAATTGGAGTTGGAACTGTTTGCCTGTTACTTTAAATGTGGCTTTTACGGGCTTTTTAGCTTTCCCAACATAGACCTCTGCCTTAGGAGTACTAGCGTTCCCGCTGAGGGCAAGATGAAAAGACTGCTCATCAAGTTCCCAACCCCAATGTCCCAACAAGTTGGTCGTTGGTCGGGCCTCATTTTGGAAATGTTGACCCGCCACATAGACATCATATATTTTGTTGTCTTTGGTGAAGAGGTTGCCAGAAGTGACGATGAAATCAGCCATCATGCCTGTTGCTAGAGAGCCAATTTTTTCTTCCATTCCGATCAGTTTTGCCGGAACTGTAGTGAGAGCGGCAAGCGCTTGGGCTTCGGTGAGTCCTCTTGCCATCGCCTTGCGAAGATTAGCATGAAATTTCTTCATGTCCTTCATACCATCGGTCGTAAAGGCAAAAGTGACATTAGCATTCGCAAGGCGTGCAGGGTTGGTCGGCGCCAATTCCCACATTCGTAGCCTCTCTAGACTAATCTCTCGGGCATCAGAAAGGTCATCGATTTTGTAAGCTTCTGGAAAATTGAGGGGGATGATAAAAGGGGCACCCAATGATTGGATGGTGCTGATATCACGATATTCGTCCCCACTGCTCTTATAACAGAAAGTCATATCAAACTCTTGAGCAATTTTTCGTGCGAGCATGGTTTGATTATAGTCTCGCGTTTCAAAGATGATGGGGCGCCCTTCGTTGTAGGTATCGTTCCAAGCTTGTAAACTCAGGTTTTGGTCTACAGGTGCTTGTTGGGGAATGCCTGCATAGGTTTTGAGTGCCTCCTGATACCAGGCCGCATCTAGTAAGGTTTGGCGTACCAGGGCTGAGGCCCCCATAAGAGAGTTGGGGTAGTCCTGAGCGCTACTGCCTTTATTAAATGAAACCCCAAGGGAAGCGTTCTCGGAGAGAATGGCAGTATGAGGATCTGGCTCTCCTAGATGAAGGATCAAGCCTTGGGCACGAAACACACCATCTCTAGCGGCAATATGGGCGGTAGTAAAGCCCAGTTTACGAAGCGCTGCATTTTCCTTAGCCGAAGGATTGAAGCCATCGTTAAGTGATTCGTGAGTTTTTACGGCTTCATTCCAGTGGTAGGGCCCCTGGCGCTTTGTTTCAAACTGAGGTCCCCTGACGCGCGTGCGCTTCACTTCTTGGCCGTAGGCGGCAAAAGGATCGACGAGGCCGGGATAGATCCAATATCCTTTGAGGTCGATGATCTCCGCACCAGCGGGTATTTCGACCTCCTTACCGATGGCGATGATGATGCCATCTTCGATCAGTAGGGTCGCATCTTCAATTTTTTGGGAAGGAGAGGCGACGATGGTCGCGTGTGTGAAGGCTTTGAGATCAGGTCTAGATTTGCTGAGTTGGTAGACGGGTTGTCGTTCTTGGGCTTGAGTATTGGCCAAAACCAAGAGAACGACCATTAGAGTCGTTAGGTGCTTGAGCATAATTTGGTAGCTTTATTCCGAATATTCATAATAACAAAAAAAGCCGACAGCTTGTTAACTGTCGGCTTTTTTTGTGTTTGTTGAATCTTGGGGCTGGTAGGTCTATCTGTTAACTACTATCTCTCTAGGGATAAACTCTAGCTCGTACATCTCCACCACATCAGGCATGCGCATGATGATTTGTTTGTGGGAGGAACGCCATGCCATGAGTTCTGGTAATTTTTGCGTAGTTGAACGGTCGCGGTAGAGTTGAGTGGCCGCGTTGGGGTGAGCCGCTAGCCAGCGCAGATTGTTGTGGAGGGCAATCGCTGCGTCAGGATTGTTGGTCAACCATCTTTTGTCTGAATATAAGCGTTCAGCAAGGCTGGGATGCTCATACATCCAAACCAAGTTGCTAAACAAACGACTTACCAGCTCTGGATTGTCTTTGAGGTACTTAGCATCGGCTTGGGCCAAGAGAGGGAAATCACTGGCGATCTCTCGGAGTTGGCGGCGATGGTAGGTAAATAGATAGCTATTTTCAGTACGGCGTTTGAGGTTTATCTCATTGAAGCTTAGGTAGCCATCCTTATTATTGTCACTGAGATCAAAGTGACGGTCGGTGAGGTAGTAGGCAAATTCCTCCGGAAAACGCTGCATCTCATTGATATCAAGGAGGGCATCATCGTTTTGATCTGCGATGAGAAAACGTTCTTCCAGAAACCAAGTACTAATTTCTTTTTGGGGCGTGTTTTGAGCGTGAAGGGAAAATAGCGGCGCAGCTGCGAAAAGCAGACTTAGTGCGGCAAAGAATTTTTTCATTTACTTCTGTTTGTTTGGTAGTGATCCACACTGCCTTTCCTTGCAGTATGAAGCATTCAAAGATAGTATGATTTGGGGATAGAAAGACCGATATGGTACAAATATGTAAGAATTACGAGGCTTTTGTTCTATTTGGTGGCTCGAAATAATTATTTGCTTCATCAACGGATCAAATAAGGGGATAAACGGTTTTGGGGAAGAAAGCCTTCTGCTATGAATAACGCACAAAGGCTCCCTTTTATGTTTTGAAGAAAGAATCCTTTAGAAAATGACGCTGATATTTGGGATAATCCCCTTTTTCGGACTAATAAGGCGCTTTTGTTATTTTGAATGAGTGTTTAAATAAATTTTTGGAATGTACGGATTGTGGTATAATTGAATTGTTCAGTTTATGTCCCTTCTCTACTTTTGTGTCATAGCCAATCAAACTTTGGTGCCACAAATAACAAAGTTAATTCTACTGGCTCCCTGCTTAGATATCTGGAATAAGTGCTAAGGCGATTAAATCCAGAAAAATCAACAAATGCGATATTCTACTTTCCAAGCTCCCAAGGCTTGGGCCCACTACCTGTCTGTCTTCTTATTTTCGTTTTCCTTGCTTATTGGACCTTTTGTTCATGCCCAGACACCACCTGTAGAAGCTTGGTTTACTCCAGGTGAATTTGAAAGCGGTGATAAGCTTACGCTACATGTAGAGTACGGTAGCTCTGAGATTCCAGTTCCCGCGGCTACCGAGCTCACACTTACCTTCGCATACGAGGGCTTTGATATTGTGTCAAGCATTGAGGCTGATGTTACTGACAGTTGGTTTTGTGCTGATGGAAATTGCGATGCTACCATAACCGCTGATAATGAAACGCGAGAACTTAAGGTAGTAGTTAGTCGTACGGATGGCCATGCGGTAGGAGGCTTCGGTAGTTTTGCCCGCGGCAAGGGAATCATAGTAGAGATGGATGAGATCCAAATGAAGAAGCCACAGTCTCTTCTTGCCTTTCTGCCCAACAAAAGCCGTTTAGACTTCACTTCACCGGTCAAGATTACCTATGATCCTCAGTTTAGATCAATCAGAATTATCGGTTCCTACCCAGATGCCGCCTCGGAGCTAACGATCTTGGATAGCAATGGTCAAACCGTATTCAAAAAGTCCGGTGAGATTAGCTCTCTTACACCAGTAGAGTTAGAAAGAAATAAATTGCTCTTTGTGAGGTTTGCGACTGGAAATGGCATCTACGTTACCAAATTGTGGCTCCAATAACTCAAGTGCCGATAGCCTGACTCAGTTTCAGTTGGGCTTTTTCGATAAGCCATTGAGGGGTATTTAGTGGACGTGTAGTTTCAATACTATGTATCAGCTTATCAAGGTCCTTTCGAGTATGCGCTTTGAGTAATCTTCTAAAAAGCCTTAGTCTGTTCAAAAAAGGTTTTTTGTTACCGTCAGACATATTTTGCCTAGACCGTATATAGCGGTCTAGGTTTTTTAGTTGGCTCAGTAGCCATTCTATTTCTAGGGGGTTTACTTCGTAGAACGCTTGTAATAGGAGCGTGCGCGCTTGAATCTCTTCACTAGATCTTTTTAGGCGGACGGGAGAAATGATCTGAATCACCTGCTTGAAGTTCTTGATATTGCTATGATAGATAGCGCTACTAAGGAGATATACGTCTTCCCTCCTTTCCTCTCGTAGGAGAGGCTTATAATTTTCGAGGTAGGATTCGGCCTTTTCGTATTTCTTAGTTCGAAGGCATAAGGCAATAAGATTTTTGTAGTAGACTTCAGGCAGATGCCCATCCACAAGGAGAAAATCCGCTGAGATTGCCCATTCAAATAGCAAAAGAGATTGCTCTGCGTATTTGGGATCCCCTGTTTGGTTAAGGGCTCTCACGTTGTGGTTGATAAGGTGTACCCAAAGGGTTTGGAGGTCACCCGGGGCTAAGCCCGGCATTTCTTGGATTTTTATAAGTAAATCTTCGAGTTCTATTTCTGCCTTCCCCATCAGCAGAAGGGTCATTTCGCGATAAAGTTGGATGAAAGGCTCTTGCGCAAGCTGAGGTGTATGAGGGATTAGTTCCAAAAGCTCTTTAAGTAAAATACTTTCAGTCTCCTGGCCTGTGATCTGTTTCTTGGCTTGATTGGTACTGGCAATTTCGAGTTTGGTTTGAATCCACCAGAGATCAAAGAAGTTCTGCAATCTCTGAGTCTCAGGGATTTCCTCCTCATTGGCAGAGCCTGCGCGTTCTAGATTGTAGCGAAAAGAAACCGCAAACTCTGTGGCCAAGCGCTCTAGCTCATACTTCATTCTAAAAAACTCTCC
>CAZHOC010000396.1:0-5638 GCA_964534295.1 uncultured Bacteroidia bacterium
GCTTACGTCTGATACGTGAAAGGCTTTGTGGAGTGATACCGAGATAGGAGGCAATATGCTTTTGAGGGGTGCGAAGGATAAGATCGGGTTGCTCCTCTAATAAATCGAGATAGCGTTGCTCTGCGGTTTTGAGGAGGAGGTCCAACTGCTGTTTTTGCTTTTTGGCGTAGTCGTTTTCAGCAGCAATGAGGAAAATGAATTGACCTCTCGGAGTTTGTTTGAGGATTTCGGGATTGTCGCGTGAGATTTTGAGCATCTCACTGTTTTCTAAAGCTATGGTTTCTATTGGGGTGGCTTCACCAGTATTGAGAGATAGGCCATCGCCAAAAAACTCATTCTCATAGACCAGGTCAAGACAGACATAGTCGTTTTTCTTCCAGACAAAAATCCCACCGCTGCCTTCTAAAATAAAATAGCCAGCCCATTCAATCGAATGAGCCGGCTTAATGATTTCGTTTTTCTTAAAGTGGACTAACTCACAATACTCGGCGAAGCGTTCCCAAACACTGATAGGTGCCTCAAATTGAGTGTCAAATGACTGCTTGAGTCGTTCTGCGAGCGTCATCTTGCATCTTTCTACAAGTGAATGATGCGATCCCCGGTAGCGCCCATCGCCGCTTCTTTGATAGACTCAGAGAAGGTAGGGTGGGGGTGGGAAAAGATTGCTAGGTCTTCAGCAGAAGCACGATATTCAAGCCCCATAACGCCCTCCATGATCATATCTGCAGCGCGTGGTCCGATGATGTGCATGCCTAGCATTTCGTCAGTGTCTTTGTGGGAAAGGATTTTGACGAAGCCAAAGCTGTCATCCATAGAAGCTCTCGCTCTACCTGAAGCTTTGAAAGGGAATTGGCCGCTCTTGTAAGGAACCCCTTCAGCCTTGAGCTCTTCTTCAGTGTACCCAACTCCAGCAACTTCCGGCCAAGTGTAAACTACATTCGGGATTGCGCGATAATTGATATGAGGATGCTGACCCGCGATTGCCTCTGCTACAAAAGTCCCTTCTTCGGATGCCTTGTGAGCAAGCATAGCACCACGGATTACGTCTCCGATGGCATATACTCCAGGAACACTCGTTTCCATCTGATCGCCTACTGGGATACGGCCACGATCTAGTTCGATGCCGATATTTTCTAATCCGAGATTATCTGTGTAAGGACGACGACCTACTGCCATCAAACAAATATCTCCGGTAACGCTAATGTCTTCACCTTTTTTGTTTTGGGCCGTAACGGTTACTTCACCGTCTTTGACAGTAGCCCCGGTTACCCGATGGCTAAGCTTTACATCAGCCTTAAGCTCACGCTTCATCACTTTGGCTATTTCCTTACCCAGAGCTCCGTCCATCCCAACAATCAAGCGATCGGCGTATTCGAGTACGGTAACTTTGGAACCGAGACGCCCAAATACAGAAGCCATTTCAAGTCCGATCACGCCACCACCAATCACGATCATGTGCTTAGGGAGTTCGGTTAGCTCCAAAGCCTCAGTTGAGCTTATGATATGTTTTTTGTCAATCTCTATTCCTGGAAGACTAGCAGGTTTGGAACCGGTTGCGATGATAACTTTATCAGTCTTGATTTCTTCGCTAGTACCGTCGTCTTTAGTGACTTTGACGGTATTTTTATCAACAAACGAACCATGTCCGGTGAAGACATCAATCTTGTTTTTCTTCATCAGGAAGGCTACACCGTTTACGGTTTGCTCGACGACCCCACGCTTGCGTTGGATCATTTTAGGCAAATCGACACTTAGCTCCCCTGTATTGATGCCATGTTCGGCAAATTGGTGGGCGGCTTGAAAATAGTGCTCACTAGAGTCTAGCAAAGCTTTTGAGGGAATACAGCCCACGTTTAGGCAGGTGCCACCTAAGGTTGGGTAGCGTTCGACGATGGCGACTTTCATACCTAGCTGCGCGCAACGAATGGCGGCGACATATCCACCAGGTCCTGAGCCAATAACGGTAACTGTATAGGGGGTTGATGCCATGAAAATATGCTAATAAAGGTTGCTTAAAATATTAATAGCAAAGTTATCAGGCTTGGCTCATTAAACAAAAAAGAAGGGCGCCGATTAGACACCCATCTATAAATATATTTTGCGGCTAAGTTTTAGTTCATGGCCATGCCAGAACGCTTTGCATTGAGATCGACGGTAAGTTCGAAGTCGTCATAGATAGTCTTGTCGCCTAGGTCTTCGAAGAATTTACCAGAACCGTAGCGGATATCCCAAAGGGTACGATCGATAGAGAATACTGCCTTGGCAGTAAGGGCGTCGTCAGAGATGTTAACCATTGCTGGGAAAGAAATCTCTTGAGTGATTCCTTTGATCGTTAGGTTGCCATATACAATATGGTTAGCCTCAGCATTGTTTTCTAGGGCAGTTACTTTTGTAATAGCGAAATCAGCTGTTGGGAAAGAATCAGTGTTGAAGAAGTCTGGAGAATTTAAGTGTCCGGTTAACTTTCCGTTCATTTCATTGTCAGCTGGGATATCCAATACTTTGATGGTTTTCATATCGATGGTGAAGTTACCCGCTGTGATGGCACCATCTTCTACATTGATCTCGCCATTGGAGACATTGATGCTACCGTTGTGCTGACCTGTTACCTTTTTGGCTAGCCAGCCAATGTTGCTTCCGTTAATTGCATAACTAACAGCAGCGTTTGAAGCTTCGGCTACTTCTCCTGCAGAACTAGTGGCTTTAGAAGAATCGCCACAAGCAGCTAAAACTGCTACGATCATTAGACTTAGAAATAGACCTGCTAAGTTTTTCATTTTACTTAATTGGTTTGTGAAATAATACTACTACTTACTCAAGCCTTATAAAGTGTTTTTTGGCTTGTTGGCTGCGAGTTAATCAATTTAGATTTAAAAATCAATGTTTAAACAATGAGATTTTAGAAAGCTTTGACCAAATCCGCATTTTTCCTTGATTTTGATAACAAAATAGAGGGGGGAGGGTTTTCGTATAGTGAAAATCGTATATTAAATTTTTGGGAATAGGAGTGATTTTATTGGCCTTAACTAGAATCATTCTAAACAATTTGGGATGAGAAAAGCTAGCTTGACATTGGCTGTCCCTGAGGGTAATTTTGGCTTACATTTGTTAGCTATTACTACTATTTTTCAAAAATTTTAATTGTTAAGCATGAGTGTATTATCCTCCCTTATTGATCGGTCGGTTGGTAGGAAACTGGTAATGGGTATTACCGGACTATTCCTGGTCTCCTTCCTGTTTGTACATATGAGTGGGAACCTATTGCTTTTTAGTGATGACGGTGGACTTTCATTCAATGAGTACACCAAATTCATGACCACCAACAAGGTGATTAAAGTGATGGAGTGGGTGTTATTTGGCGGCTTTATTGCCCACATTATCTATGCTGCTATCCTCACTCGGCAAAACAATCAAGCACGTCCTACTAAGTATGCCTACAATAGGAACGCAGGCAAGAGTTCTTCTTGGTTCTCCCGCAACATGGGCTTGTCAGGTACGGTAGTACTCACTTTTTTAGTGATCCACTTGGTGATGTTTTGGGGTAAGTATCAATTTGGTGATGGTACTGCCGATATCACGATTGAACAAGCCTACCAAGAAGCTTGGAAGATTAAGGAAGATGTTACGATAAGTGGTATCACCTTAGAGAAGGGAACTTATGTAGATCAGAAGATGTATATGGATCTCAAAAGCGCCAATGCAGATTTAGGTATGCAAGTAAACGCCATCTCAATGACAGAAGTGGTGAAAGCTTCCTTTTCTAGATGGTATATCGTCGCCTTCTATGTGCTTGCCATGGTGTTGATCGGAATGCACCTAGCTCATGGCTTCCAAAGTGCCTTTAGGAGCTTGGGACTTGTCCATAAAAAGTATACTCCAATTATCGAAAAAGCTGGTCTTGGCTTGGCTGTAATTGTGCCAGCCATTTTCGCGGCCATGCCGGTATATTATTTCTTTGTCTACGCATAATGTGAAACGCATAAATCTCAATTAAGATGAAATTAGATGCAAAAATCCCCGCTGGTCCAATAGACAAGAAATGGGATAACCATAAGTTCAATATTAAGCTGGTCAACCCAGCCAACAAACGTAAGTTTCACGTTGTAGTAGTAGGAACTGGGCTCGCTGGAGCTTCTGCAGCTGCTTCATTGGCGGAGCTTGGTTATAAAGTTACTACCCTCTGCTTTCAAGATAGCCCTCGTCGTGCGCACAGTATTGCTGCACAAGGGGGTATCAATGCAGCAAAAAATTACCAAAATGATGGCGATAGTGTTTATCGCCTCTTTTATGACACCGTGAAAGGGGGAGATTATCGTTCCCGAGAAGGGAATGTATACCGTCTCTCACAGGTCAGTGTCAATATTATCGACCAATGCGTTGCGCAAGGCGTACCTTTTGCCCGTGAATATGGTGGCTACCTCGCCAACCGTTCCTTTGGTGGTGCTCAGGTATCTCGTACTTTCTACGCTCGTGGCCAAACAGGCCAACAGTTGCTATTAGGTGCTTACAGTGCTCTTAGTCGGCAAATTGGTCTTGGCAAAGTTACTTCTCTCACTCGTCGTGAGTTGCTCGACATTGTAATGATCGATGGACATGCCAAGGGGGTGATTTGCAAAAACCTTGTCAATGGAGAAACTGAGCGTATTGCTGCTGATGCGGTAGTATTGGCTTCTGGTGGCTATGGTAACGTTTACTTCCTTTCTACCAACGCGATGAACTCAAATTCATCTGCTGCTTGGAGAGCGCACAAAAAAGGCGCATTGTTTGCCAATCCTTGCTACGTACAGATTCACCCAACTTGTATTCCAGTAAGTGGCCACTACCAATCCAAGCTCACCTTGATGAGTGAAAGTTTGCGTAATGACGGCCGCGTTTGGGTACCTAGTGATCGTGAAACTTGTAAAGACCTTTGGGAAGGCAAGATCAAAGCCGCTCAAATCCCTGAAGATAAGCGTGATTATTATCTCGAGCGTAAGTATCCCTCTTTTGGTAACCTTGTGCCTCGTGATGTCGCTGCGCGGAACGCTAAGATCGTAACGGACGAAGGACGCAGTGTACTTCCTGAAAGTAATGCCGTATTCCTAGACTTCCGCGATGCGATTAAGCGCGACGGCCGTGATGCAATCGAAGCCCGCTATGGTAACCTCTTTGATATGTATCAGCGAATCACGGATGACAATCCATATGAGGTGCCAATGCGAATCTTCCCAGCTGTTCACTACACCATGGGAGGTCTTTGGGTAGATTATAACCTACAAACCAATATTCCTGGTTTGTTTGCCCTAGGAGAAGCTAACTTCTCAGATCATGGTGCTAACCGCCTTGGGGCTTCAGCATTGATGCAAGGTCTAGCTGATGGCTATTTTGTAATTCCATTTACGATCGGTGATTACATCGCTACTCAGCCCCTAGACGAACACCCAAGTACAGATCATCCCGCTTTTGCTGAGTCTGAAAATAAAGTACAGGCTGAAACGGAGAAGTTCCTTAATATCAATGGTCCTAAACCTCGTTCGGTTGATTCTTTCCACCAAGAGCTTGGTCAGTTGATGTGGGAGCACTGTGGTATCGCCCGTAATCGCGAAGGTCTTATCCAAGGAAAAGCCAAAATCAAAGCCTTGAGAGCCGATTTCTGGGA
>CAZHOC010000397.1:0-1428 GCA_964534295.1 uncultured Bacteroidia bacterium
CTCTTTCAGAGAACGCCAAGACGAGCTCTTTACTAAGAGACAGCGCTATGATTCGTTGACCACAGTGCTAGAAAATCGCTATCCACAATATTTCCAAGCTCAGTATCCCACTCAACGAATCACAATCGCTGAAATTCAAAAACGATTAAAGGAGAGTCCACAAAGCACTTGGCTCGAATATGTACAAGGAGATTCGACTCTTTATGCCTTTGTCATCACTGCTAGTAAGCAAGAATTGATTGCGATCCCCAAGACAGATGAACTTGAAGATAAGGTGAGATTTATTAGTGGTGGCTTAAGCGATGAACTTGGGAATATGGACGTCAGCAGTTTTGCTCAAAATAGCCATTTGCTTTACCAACGCTTACTAGCCCCACTGAAGCCTTACTTTGCCCCTAATACTGATAAACTAATCATTGTCCCGGACCGCGAGCTATTTCAGTTGCCTTTCGAATTGCTCGTTTCTGAGCTTCCGGCAGAGGTAAATTCTTTTAAGGCTCTTCCTTATGTATTACATCAGTATGACATCCAATATGATGCTTCGGCGAGTATTTGGGATTTACAAATGCAGCGTTCGACGCAGTCGCATAACAAGCAGAGTCTGATTTTTTCCTATGCTGGGAAAGACAGTCAAAGTCCCGGGCAAACTAAGCTCTTAGATACCCAAGTCGAAGCCGAAACTATCAAAAAATTAATTGGTGGAGAGCTGTTTAGCGGCTCAAATGCTTCAAAGGAATCCTTTAATCAGCTGGCCCCTGAGTATGGCTTATTGCATTTGGCCTGCCACGCACAGCTAGATGACCACAATCCCCAATATTCAGCTTTATATCTTGCTGAAAATCCAGATGATGATGGCAAGTTGTCAATACATGAGCTCTCTCAGACAAAATTAAAGGCCGAACTAGCCGTGCTTAGTGCTTGTGAAACCGGCAAAGGCAAATATCTCGATGGAGAGGGACAAATCAGTCTTACCTATGGCTTTCTCAATGCAGGGGTGCCAGCAGTCGTGATGAGTTTATGGCAGGTGGAGGACCGCAGTACACAAAAACTGATGCAGTATTTCTACCAAAACCTCTCCCAAGGGATGGCCAAAGATGAAGCACTTCGCCTTGCCAAGATCGAATATCTACAATTGGCCGATCCTTTGGCGGCTCATCCTCGCTTTTGGGCAGCCTTTGTAGCTCAAGGCAATATGAAGCCGCTAGCGTTTTTGCAAGAGCAAAGCATATTCTCTCAAATCTCGGCTAATTGGGTCATTTGGCTAAGCTTATGCTTAATATTGGGGATTTTGGCTATTTATTTGGGCATGAGGGCGAGGAATGCTAAATTTAGTGGCATCTCTAAGCGGTTTGAGCCAACCAGATAAATATACCATCATCGACATCGAAACGACCGGTGGCGACCCTCGCACCGATCGAATCACCGAGA
>CAZHOC010000397.1:1438-5629 GCA_964534295.1 uncultured Bacteroidia bacterium
TACCTGCATGATGGGGAGCAGGTCATCGATGAATTTGTCTCGCTCGTCAATCCCGAAAAGCCCATTCCGGACTTTATCACCAAGATCACGGGCATCAATAATGATATGGTGCGTGAGGCGCCCAAGTTTTATGAGATCGCCAAGCAAATCGTTGAAATCACTGAGGGCGCAGTCTTCGTGGCGCATAATGTCCGCTTTGACTATAGCTTTGTGCAAAAGGAGTTTCGCTCCTTAGGCTTTGTCTTTACGCGTAAGCAGCTCTGCACCGTCAAACTCAGTCGCAAGCTCCTGCCGGGACATCGTTCTTATTCACTTGGTAAGCTGACCAAAAGCCTCGGTATCGAGCTCCAAAATCGCCACCGCGCTGCTGGCGATGCCAAAGCAACGGTGATTCTTTTTGAAAAATTATTGGAGGCAGGGCAAAAAAGCGCCTCCATGGGCGAGCTCATGAAGTCAGAGTTTGCCAATATCAAATTGCCGCCCAATCTCGACCGCAAAGTGGTGGAAGAATTACCCGACGAGGTCGGGGTATACTATTTCCACGATGCCAAGGGCAATGTCATCTATTGTGGCAAGAGCAATCACATCCGCAAACGGATCCGCTCTCATTTCCAAGGTGCTTATCAAAAGACGCGTACTATCGAGATGTTTGAGTTGGTGCATCATATCAGCCATACTCTCTGTGGTAATGAACTGATCGCCCTCCTCCTCGAGAATGAAGAGATCAAACGCTTACAACCAATCTACAATCGCGCTCAAAGGAGACAAAAGTTCCGCTTCGCGGTATACCAATATGAAGCCCAAGACGGATACATCCGCCTTAAAATTGGCAAATATGATGAAAGCCTAAGGCCGCTGGCTGGTTTTGCCACCCGTAGCTCCGCCGAAAGTGGACTCGATCGCCGGATCAAAGAGTATCAACTTTGTGCGCGCTTATGCGAGCGTGAAAAAGGAAAAGGACCCTGTTTTTATAGTCAGCTACATATTTGCAAAGGTGCCTGCTACGGCAAAGAAGATCCCGAAAGCTACAATGCGCGCGTGGCCAAGGCCATCAATTCGCTCAACTATGGCCGTGGTAAACTGGAAAACTTCCTGGTCCTAGGGGCTGGTCGCAACCAGCAAGAACGCTCCGTCGTTTTTGTGGAACGGGGGATTTATCGGGGTTATACTTATCTTGACGAATCTTATATAGGGGCTTCGCCAGAAACATTGATCGAGGCGATCCCCTTTAAAGAGGAAACGCCCGATGTGCAGCGCATCATTCAGGGCTACATCAAGAAACATCCCAAAGAGGTATTCCCTTTGGAACCACAACCGGACTGATATGCAGAGCCGCCTTCTGATTTTTTTTCTTCTCGCCTACAGCTCACTCTGGGCCCAAGATGAATCTGTTTATCATATAAGTCATTACTCCAAGGACGATGGTCTCATCCAGTCGCAGGTATTTGCCCTGATGCAAGACACTGCCGGCTACCTTTGGATGGGCACACATGGAGGTGCCTGTCGCTTTGATGGCCAAACTTTTCAGCCCTATGGCTTGAGAGAAGGCTTACCGGATAACTTTCTCTCGGCTATCATCCAGGATCGGCAGGGAAATATCTGGCTAGGGACTGATAATGGGCTTTCCCGTTTTGATGGCTACTCTTTTACCAAGTATGCTGAAGAAGATGGGCTGCCTAGTCCACGCATTGAGAGTCTATTTGAAGATAAATCTGGCCGGATTTGGATTGGTACCCAAGCAAAAGGGATCGGTCTTTTTGAAAACGGACAGTTTACCGCTAACCCGTATGAATGGGAAGGGGGCCAACGGACCGTTTATTGTATCGAGCAAGCCGCTGATGGGACCATCTATCTGGGGACGGACCAAGGGCTGTACTATGTGGAAGAGGGAAGCGTTCGGCGCAGCCGTAACCCCAAACTGCCAGAGCGATACATAGTGTATAGTCTCAAAAGCCAGACAGAGAGTCTATGGATCGGGACAAATCAGGGGCTTTACCGCTCGCGGAACGCTAATATCCAGCGCCTTGCTTTGCCCAATTTGCCCAATACCAGCATCAGAAGTATGGTGGCAGATCAACATGGTATCCTCTGGTTGGGAACCGGACAAGGGATTGGATTTCTGGATGACGAAGGAGTGCATGTCCTACAAGCAGATAATCCCCTGCTCAATACCAGTGTGATCTCTGGGATAGAGGATACGGAGGGAAATATCTGGTTTGGTACCGATGGTGGAGGCGTGCTCAAGGTCAATGAGGGCGTATTTAATATGCTTGATCGTCAGGACGGTTTGAATTCTAATCTTGCCAAAGCCTTTTTGGAAGATCGCCAGGGAAACATTTGGATCGCCTCTAAAGACCGCGGGATCAATGTGTTTGATGGCAAAAAAATGATCCGCTCTTATACCGAAAAAGATGGCTTAGGGGGCGAGGGCATTGTCAGTAGCTTTAAAGATAGTAATGGTGCGTTTTGGTTTGCTAGCTATAATGGCACTTTGACTTGCTATGATGAAGTGCGTGGCTTTATCGTCTTTGACAAAGAGGATGGCTTGGATTGTAATGCGGTTTTTTGCGTAGCAGAAGGCGGCGACGGTGTAATCTGGGTGGGCACTGACAATGGTGTCTATTGGATAGAAAACGAAAAAATTATTGATCATCTTGAAACGAATGATGGCCTCATCAATCCGGTGGTTTACTCCTTGAAAAAGGATCTGGAAGACCGCATGTGGATGGGAACCGCAACTGGGATTAGCGTTTGGGAAGATGGCGGTTTTGATGAGCAAATCCCGGCCGATACGGTCTTGGGTTCTACTGTCATTGCCCTAGCCTTAGATAGAAGAGGCCGCATGTGGGCCGGAAGTGCAGTGGGCCTTACCTTTTTTAACAACTATAACCCGCATTGGGTGCGGATCAGTGGGGCTCCAGGGGCACATACCGTAGTGAGCCTTTTGTTGGAGAAAAAAAAGTTTCTTTGGGTAGGCACTGAAAATGGCCTTTACCGTTTAGATGTCGATAAGTTTACCCTCGGCAAGAAGGCTTCCTTTGAGCATTACACCCAAAAAGATGGCTTGCCTAGTTTGGAAACCAATGCCAACGCCAGTTTAGCGGACTCTAAAGGCAATCTCTGGTTTGGGACTGCGGCAGGGGCCATCTATCGTCCCGCCAATATCGAACGAGAGGAAAGCAATCTTCCGCCTCGTCTCTACATCACTCAAGTACAATCCAACGAAAGAGAAAACTGGGTTAATACACCCGAAGCATTTGCGGAAGGCACCGGCCCAGAGCTAAACTATACTGATAACCAGCTGGACTTTTCTTTTATCGGGATTAGCCTCAAGAGTCCGCGTCAGGTAGAGTATAAGTACCGCCTTCGGGGGAACGATTGGTCTCGCTCTACCCGCCAAAGAACGGTGGCGATTACCAACCTAAGTTCAGGCAACTATATTTTTGATGTTACGGCCAAAAAGGAAGGCGACTCTTGGGATTACGAAAATATTGCCAGCTTTCCCTTTACTATTAAGCCTCCCTTCTATGCAAGTTGGTGGTTCATCCTTTTGGTGAGTTTGGTTGTGTTAGCAGGGGTGTATTATATCTATTCCGTTTATGCGAGTCGTAGGGCCCAACAACGCGAAGAACAACGCATCCGCAACCAGGCCGATAAGCTGGCTTTGGAGCATCAGGCACTCTACGCCATGATGAATCCGCACTTCACTTTTAACGCCCTCCAATCGATCCAATTTTTTATCCATCGCCAGGACAAAAAGGCTGCTAATAAGTTCCTTTCTAGCTTCGCCAAATTAGTACGAAAGAACCTCGAAAGTACCCAAAGTGATACGATAACCTTAGGAGAAGAGGTGGAGCGTTTGAAGCTGTATCTCTCACTTGAGAAGATGCGTTTTCCCGAAAAGTTTGATTATGAGGTGGTTGTGGAGCCGGGCTTAGATTTGAGTGATACGGAGATCCCCCCTATGCTATTGCAGCCCTTTGTCGAAAACTCCATCAAGCATGGTATCATGTCTCTAGAGTCGGATGGGCAAATTTCAGTCATCATCGAGAGCGAAGGGGAGGACCATCTGCGGGTGCGGATTGAGGACAATGGCATCGGGATTGAAGAAAGTAAGAAAAGGCAGGCGAATCGTCCGAAAGATCATGTTTCCAAAGGGATGCAGATCACCCGTGATCGCCTTGCTTTATT
>CAZHOC010000398.1:0-5628 GCA_964534295.1 uncultured Bacteroidia bacterium
AAATCGAGCGTAGGTCTTTCAAATAAAAAATAAAAAGATAAGGAGCTTGGCACCAAGTGGCTCGACAACGAATCGGATTGATTTACAAAGCCTTAGACTCACCGAAACCGATTTCGACATTTTCAACAGTTTTAATTATTTATTAAAATATCATAAATTTTATGACGCTTTGTTTGAAATGTCATAAAAGTTACAGTGCTTTGCTGTCGAACATTTAACCAATTATTTATCCTCTAATTTGTTTTTTAGTTATGATGAAGCTTATGCAAACCGTGTTAGTACTTGTCCTAGGTGTCGGTACTTTCACATCATCACTCGCACAAACAGAGGCTACTACCAGTTCTACTAACGCAAACAGTGTCGATGTTGTTCCTCACCAGCAAGAAGGTGTATGGATGGTAACCTACCAGGCTGAGCAGCCAGGCGTAGTTCACATCCGTCTCTATGATGCTTGGGGTAACATGATCCACCGTACGCGTTTAGCCGACCAACAATTGTTTACCAAGGCATTTAGTCTTTCAAGTCTACCAAATGGAGACTACACCTTTGTGGTAAGCAGTGAGGAAGGTACCTACCGGGAAACTGTCGGGGTACAGCATGGCCAAAAGGCATCTCCCCTTGACATTGATCTCGTACCTGTCGAAGGAAGTAACAAGTATCAGCTAGTCGTCAGCGGTACTGAAGCTTCTGAAGTAGAGGTACAAATTTTGACTGCTGATGCGACTCTACTTTATGAAGAGAGTGCAGAAAAAGAAAGTCTGTCCAGCCGTGTTTACAACTTAGACAAAGTACGCGCAGACGAAGTAGTATTTGTAGTTTCTGCAGGCGATCGCCGCACTGTCGAAGCAGTCGAACTTAAGTAAGACTATCATACATAGCCTGTACTGGCTAAAATCTTATTGCATACAATTCAGGAACGGGTGGCCTTGTGGCCACCCGTATTTTGTATAAATCTGTTACCTTAGGGATAGTTTGTCCGTCCCAAGGACTTAATAAACTATCTATGAAAAGCCTGCTACTACTCAACCTTATGATTGGGTTGATTTTATTTTCTTGTAAATCACGTCCCATGGATCCGGAAAATTATGCCGATACCAAAATCAAATTTGGCGCTGGAGGCGGTTTTACGGGACTCTACACGCATTATCAATTGCTAGACAATGGCGACCTTTTTATGCAAAAGGAACCCGATAGCACCCAGCATCATATAGCTCGCATCAAGAAAAAAGTCTACAAGCCGCTCTTCTCTAGCCTTGCAGAGATGGATCAAGAAACTTTGAGCTACAACCTTCCAGCTAACATGACCCAATATGTGGAAGTGCAGTTAGCCGATACGACTTATCATGCTGCTTTTTCGCTCCAAGATAGCCTTGCCCCGCAAGCGCTTAGGGATATGTACTTACAACTCATGAATCTCGTTCCTAAAGAATAATTACCTGCTATGAAAAAATACTTTTACCTATTTATCCTGTTTGCTTTGGGAGCCAGCAACTTGCTCGCTCAGCATCCCATGGATAGTAAGCGAAAAAATCCGCCCGCCTATTTTGCTCCCAGCATACAAACCCTTGATATCAATGGAGCTGAGCGTTCGGCGCAGCCGTTTAGCCCGCGCCACCAACGCCTAGATGTCCAAAATATCGGAGCTCATGGCGTCCATAATCATGTCTGGCAGATTGAATATGCAGCCGAGACTGGGGTGCCTATTTTCTTGAAAAGGGAAAGGGCAGAAAGCGCCACCATGATCGAGCGTAGCAATCCAGCACAGGCCCTGAGTCAGTATCTGATCGACGCAGCAGAAGTGATGCCTTTTGACCAGCCAACGCAAGAGCTATTTATCAAGCGAACAGAAACGGATCACTTAGGTCATACCCACATCCGCTTACAACAGTCGCATATGGGCGTTCCCATTTATGGTGCGGAAGGAATCTTGCACTTTAGCCCAAGCCACGAAATGCTCAACGGCCGCTTTGTGCCTACCCCCCACATCTATGATGTAGAGGCCAGTCTAACGAGCACTGCAGCAGCCCAAATCGCGATTCAGGACGTAGCCCAGCATACGACTTATCGTTCGCTGACAGCGGACGAACAAGACCTTCTCAATTATAGTGGTCCGATCACTGAGCTCTGGCTTTACCCTAGCCCTGAGCACGGGATGCGCCTTTGCTATACCGTTGAATTACGGCCTAACTTCTTGCAGCACTGGAAGTATTTTGTGGATGCAAAAAATGGCATGATCCTCAATCATTATGATCATACTTGTTCGATTGGGCCAACCACAGCCGTCGGCAATGATCTTAATGGACAAAGCCAAACCATCAATGTCTTTGAAGCGCCTAATGGGGTTTATTATCTGCTAGATGCCTCAAAAGACATGTATACGGGTCCAACGAATAGCTTACCAAACAACGATCAGGGATATATCATCACGGCAGATTTTAACAATACTTCGCCGAGCAATCCTAACTACAACGAAATTACTTCCAACAATAATAGCTGGAACGCTAAGCAAATATCGGCGCATAATAACGCCAGTATCTGTTACGATTATTTCCGCACCACTTTCAACCGTAGCTCTATCAATGGGAGCGGGGGGGATATCATCTCTTTTATCAATGTTGCGGAAGATAACGGTCAAGGCATGGACAACGCGTTCTGGAATGGTGCCGCCATGTTTTATGGCAATGGAGGCGGAGCCTTTACTCCTTTGGCGGGAGCCTTAGACGTTGCCGGCCATGAAATGGCCCATGGCGTGATTCAAAATTCTGCTAATCTAGAGTACCAAGGCCAGTCAGGAGCGCTCAATGAGTCTTTCGCAGATATCTTTGGTGTGATGATCGACCGCAATGATTGGGCCTTGGGTGAGGATATTATTCCTAATTCCTCCATCTTCCCAACTGGTTTGTTGCGTGATGTTTCTAATCCCCACAATGGTTATCCAGCAGGTTCAAACCCACTCAGTAATCCCGGTTATCAGCCACGAGAGATGTCCGAAATCTTTACTGGCTCACAAGACAATGGCGGAGTGCATATCAACAGTGGGATCGCTAACTACGCTTTTTACAAATATTGCGAAGAGCTCAATTTCGATAGAGTAAAAGCAGAGCAAGTTTTTTATCGCGCGCTCACCCAATACTTGAGCCGTAGTTCACAGTTTATAGATTGTCGGATCGCAGTGATACAGGCCGCAGAGGATTTATATGGCGCCAATTCTGCTGAGGTTGCTGCTGCGCAGAACGCTTATGCCGCTGTCGGGCTAGGCAATCCCGCCGGTGGTGGGGGCGGCGGAGGTGGTGGTGGCGGTGGTACCGTCGATCCAGACCCACAGCTCCCAGGCCATACCGGCCAAGACTTCATCCTCAGTACAGACACGGACAATTTCACCTTTGGCACCATGTATATCAGTTCTACCACTGGTACCAATTTCCAAGAGCTAAGTCAAACTGAGCACCTGCGTAAGGTGAGTGTTACCGATGATGGGCAGCTGGGCTACTTTGTAGACAACTTCCACAATATCAAAGGCTTATTCCTCAACCCCGCCAATCCTCAGGAGCAAAACATCACCAACGATCAGTTTTGGGACAATGTTGCGATTTCCAAGGATGGTTCTAAAATAGCTGCCATTTCCATCAATGTGGATACTTCCATCTATGTCTATAGCTACGACCTGCAGCAGTGGGCCAAGTTTAGACTTTACAATCCCACCTTCACCCAAGGGGTAAACTCCGGAGGTGTACTCTACGCGGATGCTTTGGAGTGGGATTATACGGGTGAATACTTGCTTTATGACTCCTTCAACCGCATACCCAACAATAGCGGTACTGACCGCGAATATTGGGACATTGGAGAAATCAAGGTTTGGGACAATACTTTCAATACTTGGGGCGATGGTACCATCCATAAAATCTTTCAAAACCTAGCTGATGGAATCAGTGTAGGAAATGCCGTCTATTCTAAAAACTCACCCAATATCATTGCCTTCGACTACATCGATGCCAACCTCAATGAGTATTATCTCTTAGCAGGTAATATCGAAACAGGAGATGTAGGCACAGTATTTCAAAACGGCACCTTGAGTGTTCCCTCCTACTCCAAAAATGATGACCAGATTATTTTCAACGCCAATAATACCAATGGTGATGAGATTCTCGCAGTCATTCCATTAGCAGCAGACAAAATCAATGCTGGAGGAAGTGCAGCTGGTCTGATAGGAGCCGCCAAATGGGGCGTTTGGTATGTTGATGGCCAAAGACCGCTTTCGGTGCGGCCGGATTTAGGGGAGCTCTATGAACTTGTGGTTGGGCCCAACCCCATGGCAGAACTCTTGACCGTGCAATACACATTGCCGCAGGCCAAGGAAGTGAAACTTGAACTACAAAATTTGATGGGGCAAAGCGTTTGGCGAAGCCAGCCTCAGCTTAAAGCAGCCGGACCGCAAGAGAGTCAACTTGATCTCCCAGACTTAGCGGCCGGAACCTATCTGCTTCGCGTTTGGATTGGCGGAGACCAACAAACCGTCAAAGTGGTGAAGTACTAAACAAGAAAATTGATTTTTATATCAGGTCCGGCTTATTGGTCGGACCTTTTTTTATGGGACTGCTGCGCAGAACGATTACCCCTTTAGCATAGCTGCTGATTAAAAAATCTTGAAGGAAATTGAGCCTATTCTAATCCGATTTCAATCTCAGATTAAGCCCGTTTGGTTGCTACTTTTTGGCCTATTTTTCCGCTTAAGAGGGCCCTCTTTCCTCCTTGAGCAAGATTAATTCTCAAGCTAAAACGCACTTGACCAAAGAGTGCTTGGAGGAGTCGAAATTACTTTTTAATGGGATTTTAATAAAAGGCCATGATTTTGTTAAACCCCTATTAGAAAAACGAGAAAGGGCTATTACATATGAACGGAAATGAATATCCGTCTCGCAATTTTGACCATGCGTGTACCCCTCTAATAACCTTATTTGAGCGATTTTCGTTTTTTGAGGCAACTAAATCAACCTTCAAAACTCCTGACCATGAATCGAATTTCCTCCCTTTTAATCACCCTCATCACCCTAACGATTCTCACCTCCTGTACCACTATCCAACAAGGCCAAGTCGGAGTCAAGCGCAAAAAAGGCGTCATCGATCCAGTCCCCATCTTAGAAGGCCGTACCCGTGTCAACCCCTTTAACACCGTCGTATTCAAAATCCCTACACGCACCAAAAACCTGAAACTCAGCATCCCTCTTCCTTCCAAAGAAGGTCTCACGGTTGAAGCCGAAATTTCTATCATCTACCACCTCGATCCTATGGCAGTACCACAGTTGCTCAAGGACGTAGGAGCAGATTATGAAAGTCAATTGATTCTCCCCGTTTTCCGCTCTGCTGCCTCTGATGTCGCGGCACGCTTTTTTGCCAAGGACCTCCACTCAGGCGAACGCTCTGTAATCGAGTTGGAAATCAGAGAAAAGATGAATTCCAGCCTAGAGCAGCGAGGTATTGTGCTCGACAATGTACTGATGAAGAGTATCGAACTGCCAGAAGGTCTACGTCGCACCATCGAGCAAAAGTTGGAAGCAGAACAAGATGCCCAGCGGATGCAATTTGTCAAGCAACAAGAAGAAGCTGATGGCGAACGAAGAATAATTGAAG
>CAZHOC010000399.1:0-2804 GCA_964534295.1 uncultured Bacteroidia bacterium
TATTTTCGCACTACCAATATCCGAACCAAGACAAAATACACCGTCATTCAAACGAAGAAAAAAAGTGCTTCATGTATCGTAGCCTAATTCGGCCCTTACTATTTCGGTTCGATCCGGAAAAGATTCACAATTTCACATTCGGATTTCTCAAAGCCGCTCAATCTCTACCCTTTGGAGGTTCCATTAGTCGTATGGCCTACAGACTAGACGATCCTGCATTGGAAAAAGAGATTTTTGGGCTCAAGTTCAAGAATCCCGTTGGTTTGGCGGCTGGCTTTGATAAAGACGCAAAGCTATTGCACCACTGGCGCAATTTCGGCTTTGGCTTCGTAGAGTTTGGTACGGTCACCCCTCGTCCACAGGGTGGTAATCCCAAACAGCGGCTTTTTCGCTTACCCAAGGACATGGCCATTATCAACCGCATGGGCTTCAACAATGCAGGAGTTGATGCGATGGTCAAGCGTCTCCAAAAGATGCAAAAAGGCGATCTAATCGTCGGGGCGAACATTGGTAAAAACAAAGACACTCCCAATGACAAAGCAGTTGATGACTATCTCATCTGCTTTGAAAAGCTTTACCCCTATGCCGATTATTTTGTGGTTAACGTAAGCTCTCCCAATACTCCTGGATTGAGAAGCCTACAAGAAAAAGGACCCTTGACCAACATTCTTTCTCGTTTACAAGAGGCAAACCAAAGCAAAGAAAAGCCTCGGCCTATTTTACTTAAAATCGCACCAGATCTCACCAACGAGCAATTAGATGATATCATTGAAGTGGCTGAAACCACCCAGCTAGCCGGCCTGATTGCCAATAATACCACCATCTCCCGCAAGTCTCTCAATACTACCTCAAAAGAATTAGAGCAGATTGGTAATGGGGGTCTCAGTGGCCAGCCCCTTACCCATCGATCCTGGGAGGTATTGCATTATATTCATGAAAAAACCGAAGGTAAACTTCCGCTTATTGGTGTGGGCGGTATTATGGAACCTTTGGACGCGAAAATGCGCTTTGAGGCGGGAGCTTCCCTAATTCAAATTTATAGCGGTTACGTATACCAAGGCCCTGCCTTTGTCAAGCGTTTGTTACGCGCCATCAGCTGGTAGTTAGTCTCTTTTTTTTTATCTGTTTCACAGGACGCTCATCCCTTTTGGTATGAACCAACACAATAATTCCCCTTTTCGTAAGTTAATTTACTATCAAAGATTGGGTCTACCTTAACCAACCTTTGATACACTACCTTAATACCTTAACACAAAAACTGGCGTATGACTACTTCTACCTCCCGCCTTATTGGAATTATTATGGGCTTTTTGCTGCTAATCAGCATCATGCCTGCCCGCGCGCAATGCGTAATCGATAGCTTGGTACCTTCAGTGCCTGGTATCTATCCAGACACGCTCGCTGATGCTGTTGGTTGCGAATACTATGAAGTGGATATCACCTTCTTTTTGCCCCGCGACACTACTGTAGATGTCTTTGGCAATATGGTGACACTTCCATTTAACAGTTTCACCATTGATAGTTTAGTTGGACTCCCTGACGGTTTATCCTGGTCTTGCAATCTAGATAGCTTGGGTTGCTTTTATGATGTTGCCCCCGGCAACACTAGTCCGGATACCCTCGGCTGTATTCGAGTATTTGGGACACCCACCGCTATTGGCTTTTTCCCAGTAATCGTCCACCTCACGGCCAATGCAGATATTTTGGGGACGCCTACCGATCAGCCAGCCACTTATGACGCGAGTATCTTAGTCACTCCCTGTGCTTTTGCCGGAGCTTGCTATACTTCTCAACTCAATGATGTCTGCGCTGGGGCTGAGCTCACTATGACAAACAACATCCCCTCCAATGGAGATTCGCGCTTTAGTTATGATTGGAATCTTAGCAATGGTGCTGGGTTTAACTTCCAGTCAGGCGATGAAAATCCACCTGTCCAAACGCTTAATGAGCCGGGAAGCTATATCTTAAGCTATACCGCGACCATCGATACTTTCCCCTACACTTTGACGGGGGTGACGATTGATTCTATTGGTTGTGATGACCTTTTAGATGGAGCAGATATTTATTGGAAGCTATTTGATCCTCAAGGAGTTGAGTTAGTAAGTACTCTCTCAAACCCCATCAGTAATGGGGGAGACAATTTGCCTATTATCACTGGTATTGGGCCCATCACCCTAGATACTGGCACCTATGAGTTTCAAGTCTGGGACGATGATCTTATCGGTCAGGACGAAGGCTGTGCCACAGGTACTGCCGGCAGCGGTGCTTCGGTCTTTTTTACGGTTCCTTCCCCTTCGGGCAACGTTACGATTACGAATAATGCCCTAAGAGTAATATTTGCTGTAACCCACCCGATTCAGACCATTAGTTGCGCCGATACTTTCCAGATAGATTCTCTTCCTACAGTGCCAACCATCATGAATATGGGGGACACCACTCTCCTTTGCCAAGGAGATTCCTTGACCCTCATGGCCGTGGATGCAGATTCTGTCCAATGGTACTTTGACGGTCAGGCCATCAATGGTGAAACAGATCTTACGCTCACGGTCTTCGAAGCAGGTACTTACTCTGTAGAATCTATCGACCTCGCGACCGCCTGTAGCAGTTTCTCCACGGATATTGTCATTCCCACCCAGCAAATAGCAGCTCCCAGCATCGCCTATGATGGTAGCGCCAATCTAAGCGTAGCCGGGCCTAATCCTGCCTTCCGCTATGATTGGTATGATATAGATGACGGTTTCATCGGAAGTGGTACCACCATCTCTCCTGCTAGCTCAGGTAACTTCTTTGCCATTGCGGTTGAC
>CAZHOC010000399.1:2839-5624 GCA_964534295.1 uncultured Bacteroidia bacterium
CCATATTAACATCCCTTGATCATTTGGGTGGAATGGTTGAAAGCTTCAGACTATACCCTAACCCAGCCCAAGGAGAAGTATTCTTAGAGTTACAACTAAACCAAAGTCAAAATATTGATATTCAACTCGTTGACCTATCTGGACGAAGCGTCTGGCAAGCTCAATACGGGCCTCAGGCTCAGAGTTTTAAACAAGCTTTATCATTGGGCACATTGGCTCGAGGGATTTACCTCGTGCAGGTGCGACTCGATGCCGGTACAATCCACCAAAAGCTTGTGTTAAGGTAGTGCGACTCTGCTTGCTCCAATTGGAGTGGGCGAGTCGCCGCTTTTTCAATTTTAGTAGCCAAGTCTCTCATTGCTAAGAGACTTGGCTTTTTTAATGAAAAACGGTATATTTGATTTCAAAGATTAACACACTCAAAATCAGGGCTTTCCGGCCTTTGACCTATACCAAAGTTTGAAGTAGTGGCGAAGAACACATCGAGTAGAAGCAGGCGCAAACCTAAAAAGAAAGCTTCAAGCGGTCCCATCAGTATTATTAAGGACCTATGGAGTGCAATCCAGTATGATCCGGAGAGCAGAGATCAGACCCGTAAGCTCAGCGCTTGGGTGATTTTGTTTCTCAGTGTCATCTCTCTGATTGCCTGTATCTCTTATTATGTCTCTGGACGAGCAGACCAATCTTTGACCTCAACTGACGGCCTTGAATACGCCGCCGAAATCAATAACTGGCTCGGCTGGATAGGCGCCAATATCGCCGAACTATTGATTTACAAAGGTTTTGGAGTTTTTGGCCTGGCCATCCCTCTCTATGGTTTTGTCCTTTC
This sequence comes from uncultured Bacteroidia bacterium, assembly GCA_964534295.1. Classification (GTDB taxonomy): domain Bacteria; phylum Bacteroidota; class Bacteroidia; order J057; family J057; genus JBCAWW01. The sequence continues at coordinate 3,669 of CAZHOC010000399.1, forward strand.
GCTCATCATGCTAGAGGACGATTATTATCACTATGCCCGAAAAGGGGTCAAATACCTCTTTTTTATTCTCCTCTTTGGTTCTGTCTTTTTCTCCTACATCGAGATTTTATCTTCCTCCGGCAGCAATGACTGGGGAGGAGGCGTAGGTCATACTATTAATTTCAAGCTATTTAACTATATCGGCCAATTTGGCGTTGGCGTTTTGATTCTCTTTGTGGTGGTCATTTTCACTGTGATCAACTTCAAAACAGAGCTAAAGGCCTCTCAATTGCTTGAATCCATCAGAGCTAAAGCCGCTCAAGCCAACAAGACTTCTGGTGGTGGACGCAGCAAAACGCCTCGCAATCGCCCGCAAAAGACCAAAACAGAGCCTGCCACTCCAGTAGTTACCAATGCGGTATCTGTCAAGGAGAGCTTATCAAAAGTATTGGGGATCAAAGAAGAAACTAATGTTGCTCAAACTGCAGCCATTGTCAATAATCCCGTAGAAATTACGAGTGCTCCCGTTGCGCAAAGCCGTAAGCTCCCTCAAAAAACCACAGCCAGTAGAGGCGAAGAGGTAAAGTTTGAACTAACTGAGCCAAAAATCGAAGAGGTTAAGGACAAAAGTCAATTAGAGTTGACTATCGTCCCTGCCAAAGATGAGCCTATCATCGATTTTGAGCCTAAGAAACTTGAGCAAATTGGAGAAGATAATATCGGCCGTGTTGTAGGTGCAGGAGACAAAGTAGAGAAAATCGTTCCTGAGAAGGACCAAGAAATAGAAAATATCGATGGCTTGGATTGGGAGGAGTTTGATCCTACCCTAGAGCTATCTAGCTACGAACGGCCTCCTTTTGAGCTCTTGGAGGATCATGGCGGCGGCGGCAACCGAGAAGTTAACCGCAATGAGCTTGAAACCAACAAAAACAAGATTGTCAAGACGCTGAGTGATTATGGAATCAGTATCGATAAGATCAAAGCGACTATTGGCCCAACCGTAACCCTATACGAAATCGTTCCTGCTGCAGGCGTACGTATCTCCAAGATTCGAAACCTTGAAGATGATATCGCACTTAATCTAGCAGCCTTGGGGATTCGTATCATCGCTCCCATGCCCGGAAAAGGCACCATTGGTATTGAGGTACCCAACTCTAGTCCAGAGACGGTTTCCTTGCGTGGTGTTCTGACAACGGAGAAGTTTCTGACTACCAAAGCTGAGCTACCAATTGCTATTGGCCGGACGATTTCAAACGAAGTTTTTATCGCCGATCTCAATAAGATGCCTCACCTCTTGATTGCAGGTGCAACAGGTCAAGGTAAGTCGGTAGGACTTAATACGGTTATTGCTTCTTTGCTCTACAAAAAGCACCCCGCTGAGATCAAATTTGTGATGATTGACCCCAAAAAGGTTGAACTTAGCCTTTTCTCCGTCATTCAAAATCACTTCTTAGCGACTCTCCCAGATCAGGAAGAGCCAATTATTACAGACGTTCGCGAAGCGGTAACGGTATTGAAGAGCCTCTGTATTGAAATGGATCGTCGTTACGACCTGCTCAAAAAAGCTAGAGTCCGTAACCTCAAAGAATACAATAAAAAGTTCCAGGCCCGTAAACTCAACCCTCGCAAGGGACATGAGTTTATGCCCTATATCGTCCTCATCATTGACGAATTAGCAGATATGATGATGGTTGCTGGCAAGGAGGTAGAAATGCCGATTGCGCGTTTGGCTCAGCTCGCTCGTGCGGTAGGTATCCACTTAGTTATTGCTACGCAGCGACCTTCGGTCAACGTTATTACCGGTATCATTAAAGCCAACTTCCCAGCGCGGATGTCTTATCGCGTAATCTCTAAAGTTGACTCCAGAACCATCCTTGATGCCAATGGGGCGGATCAATTGATCGGGCGCGGTGATGTGCTACTTTCAACAGGCAGTGACCTAATTCGGATACAGAACGCATTTATCGATACCCCTGA
>CAZHOC010000400.1:0-5618 GCA_964534295.1 uncultured Bacteroidia bacterium
CACAAGTCGGAGAAGCAATGGTAAACTGTATATTAGCCCTTTCGTCTTTTAGGTCGCTAATGTTGGTTGAAGGCCCAGAACTAGAAGTTTTCTTCACTACGAGATCATCAGGCGCAGTAGACTCCCAACGCCATTTGAGAGAACCATCTCCTGAAAAGGCTGGGGTAGATACTTGAGAACAATCCCAATCAACCGCAATTTCTACAGCACCACCTGTATAGGAAAAAGGAGCCGAAAATGGGAAACCCATCCAACCATTTGCGCCGGGGAAGTTATTGCTGGTATTATAAGCATGGTCAACTGCAAGGGTAGAACCTGTAATCAGGGTATTCCAATCTCCTGCCGTGGCTGAGGTTGCACTAGAGTTTTTGATATAGACTTTGAGCGTAGCATCGCCATTTCCAATCATTACATTAGAAGAGGCTAATTCCCAAGCTAATTCGGTGATCAAGTCTCCATTGTTGAAACCAGCGGCTGCAAGTTCATTTGCCGTATAGATATGAACAAAACGAGAATATACAGTTGATGAATTCGTATCTGAACGCTGGAAAGGACCTCTGGTGCTGGAAGAAGAACTTCCCATGCCGATCGTAATAACAGATTGAGTCGAAGCCCCAGTCAAGAATGTATAAGGCCCTGCATAAGCGCTTGTATCTGTGCCGCAATCAGAGGCTACAAATAAATCATAAGAAGTAAGTGTCATTAAGTTATTGGCAGTAACCATATTCATCGTGGTAGTGCCACCATCTACAGCAACTCCACTAGGACCATCTCCAGCGGCTACTACCTTCCATAAATAAGCGACTGCGCTAGTGTCAACCCAGCTTAAGTCAGCAGAGGTTTGAGTGATGTTAGATGCATTCAAACTAGTTGGTTGTGCACAACCAGCAGCACCAAAGGTAATCTGGATATTAGCTCGCTCATCTTTTAAATCAGAAATATTGGATGAGGGGGATGAGCTAGAAGTCTTTTTGACCACTAGGTCGTCTGGTGCGGTTGATTCCCAGCGAAATTTAATAGCACCATTGCCAGAAAATGCGGGGGTTGATACCTGCGAACAGTCCCAATCCACTGCGATCTCTAAAGCACCTCCAGTATAGACAAAGGGTGCCGAAAAGGTAAAAGGCATCCAGCCATTGGCTCCAGGAAAATTATTAGTGGTATTAAAGGCTCCATCAAAAGCCAGGGTGGAACCAGCTATGAGATTGGACCAAGTATCCGCGGTAGCAGCGGTCGCCGCAGAATTTTTGACGTAAATCTTAAGCGTAGCGTCTCCAGAACCGATGATGACATTAGAAGAGGCAAGTTCCCACGCAAGTTCTGTAATATTTGAACCGCTAGTTACCCCAGCAGCAGCTAATTCATTAGCGGTGTAAATCTGGACAAATCGTGAATAAACGGTTGAGGAATTTGTGTCGGCTCGTTGGAATGGACCTCGGGTACTGGAAGAAGAGGAACCCATACCTATGGTTACGGTAGTTTGGGCAACCAATGCTTCACTTGAAAAGGTGGCAAAGAGTGCCAGCAATAAAAACAGTAGTAGTGATCTTTGCATGATTATTAGGTTAGATGATTTTGAAAAGTGGCCCCAATGCTGCTAACTGGACTTTTTATGAAAAATCCATTAGCCAAAAGGGGACAAAAAAAGAGCGTTTGCTTCCTATTAAAAGCTTAGATAAGGCCTAATATATAAAATTGGTTAACCAATGGCTAGGTTTCCAAATGTTGGCTGGCCAAATTTTTACACAGAGATGGAATTGGGCTAATTCTAGACGATTTGAGTAATTATCCGTCTTTGTGGGAGAGATGAACTTTATTTTTCGGATATTTACAGCAGATCAAAATTGCAATCGTTTCATAAAGGTTTGACGGAGGGATATTGTAGTTTGAACCAGCGTAAGTTTCGCTCTTAAAATTGATCGATACCTTTTTTCAACGAAGCGCGCATTATAATCAGGAAACACCCTCACCAATCACAACCTCTTTTTCTTTGCCGCTTTTATCAATATTAAATGACATTTGACCAAATAGGGGTCATAGCACCCATTTTGAAATCTCTCAAAGAAGAGGGATATACTCATCCTACTCCCATCCAAGAACAAGCCATACCTGTACTGCTAGAGGGCCGCGACTTATTAGGCTGTGCCCAAACTGGTACTGGCAAAACGGCTGCCTTTGCGATTCCGATTCTCCAGCAGCTTTGCGAAGATCCGTCCCGGAACGATCGTCACCGGAAAATCAAGGCTCTGATAGTTACCCCGACTCGTGAATTAGCAATTCAGATTGGGGATAGTTTTCGCAAATACGGTAAATACACCGGTTTGCGTAGTACCGTCATTTTTGGAGGTGTAAAGCAAGGAGAACAGGTTAGAGCCTTAAAGCGGGGAATCGATATTCTCGTTGCCACTCCTGGACGATTACTTGATTTGATGAATCAAGGATTTATTAAGCTTAATCATGTCGAATACTCAGTCTTAGATGAGGCCGATCATATGTTGGATATGGGCTTTATCCATGACATCCGGCGTATCGTAGCCTATTTGCCAGAGGAACGGCAATCTCTTTTCTTTTCTGCAACTATGCCGCCTGAGATTGTCAAACTCTCCAAAAAGATACTGGGTAATCCAAAGCGTATTACCATTCGTCCCGAGCAAGCTACTGCAGAACGAGTCGAGCAGGCGATATACTTTGTGCCCAAAAAACGCAAAGTCAAACTCTTATTGCATTTATTTCAAGAGGAGTTTGAAGGTGAAACCACGCTGGTTTTTTCACGGACGAAATATGGGGCTGATCGAATTGTCAAAACCCTGAAAAAGAAAGGGATAGCTGCAGAAGCCATACATGGCAATAAATCACAAAATGCTCGCCAAAGAGCTTTGAAAAACTTTAAGAGCGGTCGTACCCAAGTATTAGTAGCTACTGATATTGCCGCCCGCGGGATTGATGTTTCTGGTTTGCCATTGGTGATCAATTATGATTTGCCCAATGTGCCAGAAACCTACGTTCACCGCATAGGACGGACGGGTAGGGCAGCAGCTAGCGGTTTGGCTTTATCGTTCTGCCAAGCAGACGAAAAACCCTATCTCCGCAGTATCCAACGGCTTATTGATCAGCGTATTCGCGTAATTGAAGAACATCCCTTCCTCGAAACTCCAGAGGAAGCAGCTGCGGCTGCAGAGGAAGCTAAAAATGCCCCTCCTAAGAATGAGCGTTCTCGAAGAGGAAACCACCATCGCAATCGCAATAGGAACCGTAATCGAAATCGAAGCCCCAAACGCTAAGTGGGAACGATCCCCTTTTCAGTGATTTGAGCGGATAATAGCAGCAAAGCATAGCAATATCAATGGGCCATTAATTATTTTGAGCTTGGAGAAAAAATATTGCTATGCTTCGACTTTTGTTCGCCACCGGCTTATTGCTTTCGTTTTTGGGTACTGCTGCGCAGAACGCTCAATTCCAAATTACGGGCTCAATACAGCTTATCGATAATCAAGGCACCCCCAATAACTATGGCCAAGTAACGCTCCTAAATGAGCCAGATAGTAGTTTTGTCCAAGGAGCACTTAGCGATGGATTGGGAAACTTCAAAATAGAAGCGGCCGCTGGGAATTACCTTTTGCGCTATACCGCAACTGGCTATCAGCCCTATTTTTCGGAGCCCTTTGAGCTAAAAGCTGACTTAGATGTGGGAAGCGTTCGGCTGGAAGCCAAGAACATAACACTATCTGAAGTCCAAATCACAGGCGAAAAAGACCTAGTAGAGCTTGACCTGGACAAAAAAGTCTACAATGTCTCCAAAGATCTGTCCAATCAAGGGGCCACTGCCTCCGAAATTCTTGGTAACCTCCCCTCTGTAACCGTCAATCAAAATGGCCAGGTAAGTCTTAGGGGGAGCGGAGACGTTCGGATCCTGATTGATGGTAAGCCCTCGGGCTTAATCGGTCCTGATGGCGAAGGACTGGCCCAACTCCAAGGCAATTTGATCGAATCAGTTGAAATCATCACCAATCCCTCTGCTCGCTATGAAGCCGAAGGAACTGGGGGTGTCATAAACATTGTCCTCAAAAAAGATCGCCGCAAAGGCTTCAATGGCTCAATTGATCTCACCGCTGGCTACCCCACTAATGTCAACGCTGCAGTGAACCTTAACTATAGAGTCAAGAAGGTCAACTTTTTTGTCAATTACGGTTTTGGATATCGCATCAATCCCTACCGAGGGACTGTGTATCAGGAGGTTTATAGCGGAGATACCACCTTTATTTCGTTACAAGAATCAAGTGGGCAATTCCAAGGATTGGTTAATAATATCCGTGGAGGAATTGATTATTACTTTAACGAAAACAACATACTGACGGGGGCTTATCGTTTTAGGCGTACCGACGGTCAACGCTTCTCCTATTTTCGGTATGAGGATTATATCAATAGCACCAATAATCCCACGGCTATTACCGAGCGTGAGCAGGAAGAAGTAGAGTCAGAACCATATTCCGAATATGCCCTCACCTATAAGAAGAAATTTCAGCGAGAGGGGCAGGAATTAACCGCTGATGCTCGCTACCTCAACTATTGGGAAAATTCAGATCAAATTTATCCTGAAACCACTTGGTTGCCTGGGCAAACGCGTGAACAAGGCAGCACTTTTGTGCAAAGAGCAGTAAACGATGAGTTTGAAAATCAGTACCTCTTACAAGTTGATTATGTGCAACCCTTTGGTGAGGATGGGACTTTAGAAGGGGGGATCAGGCTTAGTTTTCGGGATATGACCAATGATTATTTGGCTACAGAGGAGCAATCAGATGGTCAATGGCTTCCTTTGCCCGGTTTTGATAATGTCTTTCAATACAATGAGAATGTACAAGCCGTCTACGGTATCGTCGGCAACAAAAAAGAACGCATTTCCTATCAAATCGGACTCCGTGCCGAAGCGACTTCGATTTCGACAGAATTAGTCGATACCCAAGAAACCAACGAAAGAGAATTTCAAAATCTCTTCCCCAGCGGCTTATTCGCCCTACATTTGCCGGCCCAAAATGACCTGCAAATCAGTTATAGTCGTCGTATCAGACGTCCGACTTATAGAGAGTTGAGCCCCTTTATCACGCTTTCTGACCGCCGTAACTTTTTTAGCGGTAATCGCGATCTCAATCCTGAGTTTAGCCACTCCGTGGAACTCAGCCACCTGAAATACTTTGAAAAGGGTGTTTTGACTTCGGCCTTTTATTTTCGGAACTCCAGTTCTACCATTCAATCAATCAGATTGGTGGATCAAAATGGCTTAGCGACAACTTTGCCCTACAATCTCGTCGGTCAAAATGCTTTTGGGGCAGATCTTGCCTTCAGTTATTCTTTGACTGCTTGGTGGAAGTTAGACGCAAATTTCAACGCTTTTCGAGCCATCACTGATGCTACAAATATTGACCCCAATTTCAGTGCTGATACATACAGTTGGTTTGTGCGCCAGACCTCTAAATTTAGATTGCCTAAGGAGATTAGTGTCCAATTACGGACCAATTACCAGGCACCAGAATTAATTCCGCAAGGCAAGCGGGAGGCGATTTTTACGCTAGATGTCGCCCTAAAAAAGGAGCTTTGGCAAAGTAAAGGGGCGCTCACTCTCA
>CAZHOC010000401.1:0-5599 GCA_964534295.1 uncultured Bacteroidia bacterium
CGACAAACTTAAAGCCGCGCTTTTGAGGTCTTTGCTCATGGCATCAGATTCTTTGCTGGTGGCGCGATAATCATCCATGCCCTTGAGGTGATTTTGAATGACTTTACCATCGGTAAACTGCCAGAGATAATCACTAAAACTGCCCATGGAGGCCATAATCTCAAGATAGGCGCGCGCATTGGAGCGGACAGCATTGATCTTGAGGCGATTGCGGATAATCCGAGTGTCTTGGCGAAGCGCTTCTAAATGCTCATCGCTATAATTGACGAGTACTTCAGGGTCAAAATTGGCAAATACCTCACGGTATCCTTCTCGCTTTTTGAGGACCGTAATCCAGCTTAGGCCTGCTTGAGCGCCTTCCAGATTGATCATTTCGAAGAGTTTTTGATCGTCCCGCACCGGAACGCCCCATTCTTCATCATGATATTTGATATACAAAGGGTCCGAAAGACACCAGGCACAGCGATTCAATTTTTCCATGTAGCAAAATACAAATTCACCGCTATGAATGTGATACTTCTGTGATAACTGCGGTTTGAACCAAACGTATATAAAAACAGTTAACTATGTAGTAAAAAGTAAAGAGAAGGAAGAAAATCAGGCCGAACAGCAAAGGAAATCGGATTTAGTAATTATCTCTTCGCTTAAGCTACTTTTTACTCTGTGCTTGACAGATTCACAGAACCATCAATCAAGGAGAATCAAAAATGAACGATACAAATAGAGCCGGCTTAGAAGTAGCCACTTTGGGAGCAGGCTGTTTTTGGTGTGTGGAAGCGGTATTTCAGGATCTTCAAGGAGTCAAAGAGGTAATCTCGGGCTACTCTGGCGGTCATGTCGAAAACCCGACCTATGAGCAGATTTGTACTAAGACCACAGGGCATGCAGAGGTAGCCCGGATTTGGTACGATCCCGCCCTGATTAGTTTTGAAAAGATATTGGAGGTGTTTTGGCAAACCCATGATCCGACTACCCCCAACCGTCAGGGCAATGATGTCGGCCCCCAATACCGTTCGGCGATTTTTTATCACAATGAAGAGCAACGTGAGAAGGCGGAGCACTACAAAAAGGAGTTAGATGCTTCGGGTGCTTTTTCAGCTCCCATCGTAACCGAAATCACGGAATTAACCAATTTTTATAAAGCCGAGAATTACCACCAAAATTTCTACAACAACAACGAGACCTATCCATACTGTATGTTTGTGGTCCGTCCCAAGGTAGAAAAGGTGAAGAAAGTCTTCGGGCACCTGCTAAAATAAATCAAGTCTAAGACTAGAGAGAGGGCAGCGATGCAAATTTTTGTGTCGCTCCTTTTTTTTACCGCTGCGCGGAACGATTATCCCTGGCTAGCGACAAGGCACTGCCTTGTCGCAATACCCCAATTCCCCCCATTTCCTTTCGAACGAGCCCGCTAGGGCGAGGAGAAAAGGGTATCAATCGATTTGATATGTAGCGACGCAAAATTTTGCGTCGCTACGATTTTACAAATCCCCTATTTCAAGCGGGGTAATCGTTCCGCGCAGCGGTAAACAAAAAAAAGGTCCCGCCAAATAGACGGGACCGCATTGCAATAAGACTTAGAAATTAAAGCGCAGATTATAACTTATTCGCATTTGCTATAACCGCATTCTTTACATGTTAGACAACCTTCTTGGTAAACCAAGGCAGGTGCGCCACATTCTGTACAGGTGTTTTCTACGGCCTCGGTACCATCAGGAATGAAGGACTTAAGCGCGCGAACCACACCATTTTTCCAGGTATTAAGCGATTCTACGTCGAGATGTAGTTTGTGAATCATATTGACAACGTATGGCAATGGCATACCATGACGTAAGACACCAGAGATCAACTTGGCGTAGTTCCAGTACTCTTTGGTGAAAGTGCGAGACAAGCCTTCGATCGTGACTTTGTAGCCTTCTTTGTCGACATACTGGAAGTCATAGCGACCACGGCCGGTTTCGTCTTTTTCTTTGATCACCCAGCCCTTGTTGACGTGCTGAAGGATAGAGAACGAGTCTTTGCTCAGACCGGTGAAGATCTCGTATGGACGCTCGTCGATCATTCCGACAACGGCAATCCAAGCTTCGTCCTTGTTCCAAAAACGTACTACTTTGGCCTCTAGCTTCTTAGGACGCTTAGGGGCAAAGGTATCAGTGAAGGATTTTTCATCCTCTTTCTTGCCCTTATCGTCTTTAGACACGAGGACACCAGAGCGTGAGCCATCACGATAAACCGTGATTCCTTTACAGCCAGATTCCCACCCGGTTTCATAGATCTTAGCGACCATTTCTTCGGTGGTCTCATTGGGAATGTTGACGGTAACAGAGATAGAATGGTCGACCCACTTCTGAATGGCGCCCTGCATTTTGACCTTATTGACCCAGTCAACATCGTTGGCGGTAGCACCAGCGTAAGGAGACTTAGCGATAAGGACATCTAGCTCGTCCTGCGGCATTTTTTCAACCGCTTCCTTGCTATATCCGTTGGCTTCGAGCCAAGTGATGAACTTGTGGTGGAATACGTTGAATTCTTCCCAGTGATCTCCTACGTCGTCGATGAAGTCGACTTTGACGTGCTGATCGTTAGGATTGACCTTACGGCGACGCTTGTAAGCTACCATGAAGACAGGCTCGATACCAGAAGTAGTCTGGGTCATGAGGCTAGTCGTACCAGTAGGTGCGATCGTAAGGAGCGCGATATTACGACGGCCGTGCTTGACCATGTCTTTGTAAAGCGCAGGATCAGCTTCTTTGATACGACCGATAAATGGATTGTCTTTTTCACGATCCGCTTCAAAGATTGGGAATGCACCGCGATCACGGGCCATATCTACTGAAGAACGATAAGCAGAAAGAGCCAAAGTCTTATGTACCTCTACAGAGTGAGTCAAAGCTTCGTCCGTACCATAAGTCAAACCTAGGGCAGCGAGCATATCACCTTCGGCAGTGATACCTACACCTGTACGACGACCTTGTACACATTTGTTGCGAATTTTTTCCCAAAGGAGACGCTCGGTACGCTTGATTTCTGGATCTTCTGGGTCAGCATCGATCTTGGTAAGGATCATATCGATTTTCTCGAGCTCGAGATCTACGATATCGTCCATGATGCGCTGCGCCATATAAACGTACTCTCTAAACTTCTCAAAGTTGAAAGTCGCCTGCTCAGTAAATGGGTTCTCAACGAAGCTATATAGGTTGATCGCCAATAGACGACAGCTATCGTATGGACACAATGGAATCTCACCACATGGGTTAGTAGAAACCGTACGGAAACCTAGATCTGCATAGCAATCAGGAATAGATTCGTTGGTTACGGTATCCCAGAATAAGATGCCTGGCTCAGCAGAAGCCCAAGCATTGTGGATGATTTTCTTCCAGATGGCTTTGGCGTCTACTTCTTTGGTGAAGTCAGGGTTCTTGTCGTTGAGGGGGTATTGCTGGACGTAAGACTTTTCGGCCTGTACCGCACGCATAAACTCGTCATCGATTTTAACCGATACGTTTGCGCCGGTAACCTTGGTACCGTCCATCTTAGCGTCGATAAACTGCTCAGAGTCTGGGTGCTTGATAGAGATCGAAAGCATCAAGGCGCCACGACGACCATCTTGCGCTACCTCACGGGTAGAGTTAGAGTAGCGTTCCATGAATGGAACCACCCCTGTAGAAGAAAGCGCAGAGTTCATTACTGGGCTGCCTTTGGGACGGATATAAGAGAGGTCGTGCCCTACCCCACCGCGACGTTTCATGAGCTGAACCTGCTCCTCGTCTAGTTTCATTACTCCACCATAAGAGTCAGCCAGATGGTCATGCCCGATCACAAAGCAGTTGGAGAGAGAAATAATTTGGTGGGTATTGCCTATCCCTGTCATAGGACCGCCTTGCGGAACGATGTGCTTAAAGTCTTTAAGCGCCGCGTAGATTTCTTTTTCGCCAAAAGAGTTAGGATACTTCTTTTCAATACGCGCAATTTCTTTGGCGATACGCTTGTGCATATCGTCTGGCGTACGGTCATAGATGTTGCCGTACGAGTCTTTCATGGCGTACTTATTGATCCATACGTTGGCGGCTAGTTCATCGCCTTTGAAGTACTTAATAGCGTGTGGCAGTATTTCCTGATAGGTGTAGGTTTTGTGCTGCTTGCCGTTAGATGATTTTTTGGTTTTTACCGAAGATAGCATGACCGCAGGGTTATTTATTTGGTTTATTTCTTAAATGCGACAGAAAGGTATTGCCGTACCGAAAGGCACAGCGAATTGAAATTATTTTGTACAGGTTTAGACCTTAAGGGAGGTCTGGATTAAAAGAGAGCAGTAGGGAATTAAGCAGAGGAGTAGCGCGAGTAATAGAGTCTATTCATAAAGTCTGTTAGTGATGTTTGGGGTTTAAGTTGTGTGTTGGAAAAAAGGGTTTGCTTAACTCTTGTGGGAGATTTCATATCAATTAACCGAAATATTTTCCGATTAGTATCCGAAGTTATCCACATTGATGTGGATAAGTGGATAACTCAACTCATTATCAGAGCGTTCCGCGCAGCGGAAAGTCGAAAAACGGCCAATACATGAAGAAACCTTCATTTTTGAAAAGAGCGCAAAACTCTCTTAGCATCGTCTGCTTTCAACAAAAAATGTGGAAAACCTGTGGATAAACTGTGGAGAGCTGAAAATAATGGCATCGTCCGGAGAGGCTTTACAGGCTAGAGACAAGTCGGCGAACAGAAAAAAATAACATTAATACTCACTAGCATAACATAACGGCAAACCTGTAATTGTTACCCAGTAGACGATGCCATAATTAAATGTCGCCAAAAAGTCCCGAAGCACAATTCTGAGTTTTCCACAACATTGTTGATAACGTCCGTTCACGACTTCACAAGTTTACGTCCATCGGTTACGATTGCTCAAAAGTCTTACACGCGTGCATCCCCTTGGCTCGTATCGCGGTCTTATAAAAGCATACTTCAGGCATCTATTGCGTTTTTATTCCCTTTCATCCTTAACCTTTTAGATCAATGACCTCCAATGCCAACACCTCCGTCTCACCGGCCTTAACGCTTTTCCTTTTGGTTGTCTTTGCCTTCACCTTTATCGTCAAACTCTGGGGTGAAGCCAGTTTTATGTTTTGAAAGTTGGCTGTGCGCAGCCAAAAAAAATGCCCAGACTTGAATTTGACCTTTGTCAGCTTGAGTCTGGGTTTTTCTTTTTCTGCTTCGCAGAACGTGGAAATCTCGATTGATGAATGTCCGATGTCGAATTTCGAAGTATCAGTTCAGTCCCTTCTTCATTCAGCCTTCATGATTCGACATTCGAAGTTCCCCCCTTTTCCACTTTGCTTTCCAAATAAGCGCGATAGTCTTGGGCCAGCCAGAGCAGTTGTTTTTGCCAATTGCGGGGCGCGTCGGTTTCCGCCCACTCATTGCTAGTCATGGCTCTTTGCTGCAGGCGCAATATCTCTCGCACTTCTACCAATAAGTCCAACCACATCTTAATCTCAGCTTGGATAGCCGTTTCTTCTAGCTTGCCCAGCCAGGCCGCCAATTGCTCGTCGGAGGTAAGGCGAGTGATGAGCTGCATGCCCTTTTGCTCCAACACGGCTAGATT
>CAZHOC010000402.1:0-5599 GCA_964534295.1 uncultured Bacteroidia bacterium
GCCACTAATAATTAAGTCTATTTGGGCAGTTTCGTAGGCATAAGGCAATCTGATCTCATCATCACCGCGGCTACGTTCGTGGGTCCAGCTAATAAAATCAAAACTTTGACCGTGAATCAAAGATACCATACGCAAAGAATCAATACTCGCCTGGCCTCCATGATTGACAAAGCCTTGGTCGCTTAAATCAGGGATAAGTAGCTTAGCGGAACCTGTACCAAATACGGTCCCTTTGCCGTTAGGATTGAGGCATAATGCGGTTTTGTCATCAAGGCCTACTCCAAACAGTTTTTCTTGGCGCTGCTCCTCCCATCTGGCCAAGGCCGCTAGCATATGGCCCAGACCGCCGCGTTCCGAGAATCGGGCTTCAAATAAAAATCCACGATAAAAAGGCAGAAAATCGTTGCGAAGGACTAAATTTTCATGATAGATATCTTGTAAGCAGTCGCCAGCACTTGGCAACTCATTTTCAGGCAAATAAAAAACCGAAGAAAAGAGTTGCATACTTTCTCCGGTCCCGGCGATAACGCCACCTTGATTATACTTTTGCACCAACGCTAGGCCCAGAGATTGATTTTGCAGTTTTTCAAAATAGGCTTTGCTGGATCCATCCCGAAAAAACCAACAATCAAACTCCATTAAAGAAGCGATTAATTGTTTTTCACTTTCAGCATCAGCGGTATTTAAATTGAAGTTCGCGACACTATCGGCACCAAGGCTTTTGAAGTATTGACTCAGCCATGGACTATGATCTTCGAGGGAAAGCAGGGCTACGCTATGGTTGGGCGCTTGTTGGACCGCCCATTGGTAGGGCTTATCGCTCCAGCCACCGGCTTGTTCGTTGCCGCCGCCTACCAAAAGTAAATTGCCTTGTCCCCATATATTTGGGCATACTCCCAGGAGACATAGGAGCAGCAAGTAGCGATTTATCATAGCAAGTGTCGATTCAGCAATGATATTACAATTTGTCTGGGATTATTCCCTAATTTCAAGCAAAGGAAATATTTTATGTGCGGAAGATATACCTTGACTAAAGTCCCAGACGAGAGCGCAGTAGTTTATCCAGAAACTGAAAAGATCGCCCTGATCCCTCGTTTTAATGTGGCACCCACCCAATTGATGCCGATAATCCCGATGGCTGATCCTGGTCATATTCATTTTTATCGCTGGGGATTGATCCCTTATTGGGCCAAAGACAAGAAGATTGGTTATAAGATGATCAATGCCCGCTCTGAGACGCTATTGGAAAAAGCTGCCTTCAAAACTCCTTTTAGACAGGGGCGTTGTCTGGTGCCGGCTGATGGTTTTTATGAATGGAAGCAAACCCTCAGCGGCAAGCAGCCTTATCGTATTACCCTGCAAGACGAAAGTTTGTTCTATTTCGCTGGCTTGTATGATGTCTGGCGTTCCCCGCAGGGTGAAAATATCACAAGCTATACCGTAATAACCACTGAGCCCAATGAGTTGGTTTTGCCCATACATGATCGCATGCCTGTAATATTGGATACGGCTGGGGCCGAACGCTGGCTTTCGCCTCAAGAAAAGGCCGAAGACCTGCAAGAAATCTTGCGCCCCTATCCTGCAGAGGAAATGAAAGCCTATCCCGTCTCGCCCGAAGTAGGTAGTGTCCGCAATGAATCTGAGCGCCTTATCCGACCTTATGAACCCCCGCCAACTTTGTTTTAAGTACGGAGTAGAAAGTATTTAGTAAAGAGTAGAAAGTATTTAGTACAGAGTAAAAAGTCTTTTTGAAGCTAATACTCTAATTTCCCTGTGTCTCAATAAGCAATACTATTGTCTAAATACTCAGTACTAAAGAGCTGATAACATTTAGGTTTTCCGCTGCGCGGAACGCTCGATTATTTTTCATGTCTCTGTAACAGAACTATAATTCTCAATCGTGATTGCCTTAACAAGTTGGTAACAACTTGCGGCCATTTAAAGGGGCTTGAAGCCCATGCATGTAAAATCACGATATCAATGAGAAAACTACTTTTACTATTACTAATGAGCCTAAGCTTAGCCGTATCTGCTCAGACAGGAGCGATCAGTGGCCGAGTGGTGGACGAGGCCAAATTACCGCTTGCAGGCGCTTTGGTTTCTATTGATGAGATCCGTGGTACAGCTACAGATGCAGATGGTTACTTCTATCTCGTAGACTTACCTGCAGGAACTTTCACGATGAAAGTAAGCTTTATCGGCTTCGAAGAGCAGGAAATAGAAGTTACGGTCAAAGCTGCCTTTACGACTACGCAAAATGTGGAAATGGTGCCCGGTCTTAATCTAGCGCCAGTGGTTATTACCAGCCAATTGCGTGGGCAGGCGAGAGCTTTGAGTAATCAGCTTTCCAACGCCAATATCACTAACATCATTGCTGCCGATCAAATTGGTCGTTTCCCTGATGCAAACATTGGGGATGCCCTCAAGCGGGTACCGGGTGTCAATGTACAGTATGACCAAGGCGAAGCGCGTTTTGGTAATATTCGCGGTACTGCGCCGCAATTAAATGCCATCACTATCAATGGTGAGCGAGTTCCTTCGGCTGAGGCAGAAGTACGTTCTATCCAATTGGATTTGATTCCATCTGATATGATCCAAACGGTGGAGGTAAACAAAGCGGTTACGCCAGATATGGATGGTGATGCGATCGGTGGCTCGGTTAACTTGGTTACTCGTTCTGCACCTTATCAGCAACGTATTTCTGGTACCATAGGAGCCGGATACAACCCATTGGCCAATCAGCCGACTTACAATGCTTCTTTGATCTTTGGAGATCGCTACTTCGATAAAAAATTAGGGGTAATTGTTAGTGCTTCCTACTTAAACAACAACCTCGGTTCTGACAATGTCGAGTCCGAATGGACCTACGATGATGCCAATGACAATGGCAGCTTCGACGAAGGCGAAGATTTCTGGCCAGAAGAGATTCAAATCCGTCAATACTACCTCCAGCGCGTGCGCCAGAGCTATTCTCTTTCTTTGGATTATCAGTTCAACGCAAATCACAAGATTGTCTTCAAAGGGATCTACAACGATCGCAAAGACTGGGAAAATCGCTACCGTGCGGTGTTTGCTGATATCGAGCAAGATGATAATGGCCAATGGGTGGGTGAGCTAGAGCGTCAAACCAAGGCCGGTACAGAAGACGTTAAATACGCTCGTCTAGAAGATCAGCGCATGATGAACTTTGGTCTAAATGGTGATCACCTCTTTGGTAAGCTAGGCATGACTTGGTCTGCGACTTACGCTTTGGCTTCTGAGGATCGTCCAAACGAACGCTACTATGAAATCGCCACCGATGGTACCGTACCCTTGACCGTTGATTTTTCCAATCCAGAGACTCCTCTAGTATCTGCTACTGAGTCCGTTTTCCAAACGCCTTCTAGCTCCTGGGAGCTGAGTGAGATTACCGAAGAGTTTCAGTACACTACTGATGAGGATATCAATGGTAGAATCGATTTTAAACTGCCTTTGGCTTCTGGAGATTTCCAAAACCTACTCAAGTTTGGCGGACGCGTACGTTCTAAGACCAAGTTGAGAAGCAATGACTTTTACGAGTTTAGCCCGGTCGGAGACAACATCTTTGACAACGGCAACAACAATCTCGCAGACTTAGGCAAAGACAACTTCCTCGCTGGACCATATGATATCGGTTCTTTCATCTCTCGCGAATACCTAGGTGATTTAGACCTCGAGGGAGCAGAGTTTGAAAAAGAGCAAGACCTCAGCGAGCTCGCTGGAAACTTTAACGCTACTGAAAATATCTTCGCCGGTTATGCGATGATTGAGCAGCGCTTTGGTTCAAGATTATTGATGATTGCAGGGGTGCGTTTGGAACAAACCAATCTTGACTATACGGGCTTCCAATTTGACGATCAAGAAGAAACCCTGACTGAAACTCAGTCTCAGGCAAGTAACTACCTCAATGTACTACCAGGCCTTCACCTAAAGTACAATATTCGCCCGCGCACCGTATTGCGTTTTGCTTACACCAATACTTTGGCGCGTCCCAATTACTTTGACCTAGTGCCTTATCGCGAAATCGCTGATGGTGAAGAGCTTTCTATTGGTAATCCCGATCTTGAAGCTACTACTTCGACCAACTTCGACTTGATGGCTGAGCACTACTTCGGTACCGTAGGTATCGTTTCTGCGGGTGTATTCTATAAGGACATCAGCAACTTCATCGTTACGCAGAGCTTCGAAGATTATACTTTTGAAGGCGTAGAATGGGCCGATTTCTCGCAGCCTATCAATGGTGGTAATGCGGTTCTTTTTGGGGCTGAGTTTGCTTTCCAGCGTCAATTGGACTTCATCGCTGACGCTTTGAAAGGGGTTGGGGTTTATTTCAACTATACCTTCATCCAGTCTCAGGTTACGGACTTCAACTTTGAAGGTCGTGAAGAGGATGAAATCAGCCTTCCTGGCTCGCCAACGCATACCCTCAATGCTTCTATCGCTTACGAAAACAAGAAGTTTACTTCTCGTCTTTCTCTCAACTATGCGAGTGATTTCATTGACGAAGTCGGTTCAGAAGCTTTTGGCGATCGCTACTACGATCAGGTTACTTACCTTGATTTCAATATGAGTTATAGCTTGACTGATAACTTGGTTCTTTACACCAATGTTAACAACATTCTCAACCAGCCCTTGCGCTACTATCAAGGAAGTCCGAGTCGTACGATGCAATCAGAGTTCTACAACTTTCGTTTTGACCTCGGTCTTAAGTTTGACGTCTCTCGCTAGACTTAAATTTGATTCAAATTGATTAAGATATTTCGAACCTTAGCTTACTGTCTTTTGGCCGTAAGTGTGGCTTGCCAATCGAAGCCTCAGAATCCTGCCAAGGAGTCTGAGGCTTCTGGCGAAGCCCGTGAAGACTCTCTTGCTTTGGTGCATGCCTATGAAATGCAAGCACAGATCAAGCATACGGTATTTCCTGCAGTCGAAACTCAATCCGTTGCTGCCCAATCCTTAGATGACGCTGCTGATGATCCCGCTCTGTGGCTTCATCCCAAGGATCCCGCCAAATCTTTGATCTATGGCTCCAATAAGAAGGGGGGATTGGCGACTTATGATCTCAGTGGCAAGGAAGTGGCTAACTACCCAATTGGCAAAGTCAATAATGTAGATGTTTTGCAGCAGCTCTCCTTCGGAGAACGCTCAGTGAGTATCCTTGGCTGTAGTAATCGTACTTATCAAGGAATAGATATCTTCCTGATCGATGAAACTGATGGTAGCCTTAGCGATCTCAGTCACCAGAGTCTGAAGGTTGATCCTAAGAAGGTTGATGATGTCTACGGCTTTTGCTTTGGCCGTCTGAAAGATGGTAAAGTCTTTGCCATCCTCAATGGCAAAAATGGTTTCATGCAGCAATTTGAACTTGTGCTCAAGGATAGTGGTGTTTCTTGGATTTTGCGTCGAGAACATCAGTTTCCCTCCCAAACCGAAGGCATGGTGGTAGATGAAGTGCTTGCTGATCTTTACGTTGGGCAAGAAGATGGCGGAATCTGGAAATTGAAGCTGGATCCTAAGGATTCTACCGAGGCCCAAAAACTAAAAATGAGTGGAGAAGAAAATCCTGCCATCGCCTATGATG
>CAZHOC010000403.1:0-5593 GCA_964534295.1 uncultured Bacteroidia bacterium
AGCCGGACACGCGTTTCGCCTCCGTGTATCACGTCTTGAAGCGAGAGCTAGAAGAAACCAAAAAGTTTCAGGAGATGAGCGCCAAGGCTCAGGCTAATTGAAGCGAATGAGCGTTCACCGTAGGGGTAAGCTTCTTACTAATCCTGAAATAGATCTTAGTGCCTTTGCCCTTTTCGGAGACTAGCCAAATCTCTCCGCCATGTCTTTCCGCGATCTTGCGGCATAAGGCTAGACCTATACCCGTACCCTCATATTCATCTCTGAGGTGAAGACGTCTAAAGATTTCAAAAACCTGGTCTTGGTACTCCTGCTCGATACCTATCCCATTATCTGAAACCTCAAAACGCCAATGATTACTTTCTTCAACGGCGGAAATGCGGATAATGGGGGTTTCACTTTCGTTGAACTTGAGGCCATTTTGGATCAAATTGGTAAACAATAGGCCTAACTGCTGCGGTTCACACGTGAGATTTTCGGGTAGGGGAGAGAACTCAATTTTGGCCTTTTTGTCTTCGATCAGTTGACGGAAGTCTTTTAGTTTCTCTTGAATTAGCAGCTGAATATTGGTCGGGATCAATTGTACTTCTTTGCGTCCTACTCTGGAAAAAGCTAGCAGTCCTTTGATCAAATCACTCAGCCGCAATACAGATTCTTGGATAAAATCCATATAAGTACGAGTGTCTTCATCAAAGTGGGGCGACATTTTACGTTCCACTAGTTGACTAAAATTTCGGATCATCCGCAAGGGCTCTTGCAAATCGTGAGAAGCCGCATAGGCGAATTGTTCTAAATCTTGATTAGAACGCTGAAGTTCTTTGAGGGATTCCTTTAAGCGTTGAGTCCGCTCATCGACCTGAGTTTCGAGGGATTGCTGATAGTTTTGAATGACCTCTTCTTGGTTTCTTACCATCTCACGGTAAAAATTTAATATAAGCGTCAAGCCAAGGATGCTAATGATGATTAGGCTGAAGGTGATAGCTATGGGATGTGGAATATCAATTTTAGGAGTACCATATTTTGCCCACCAAAAAGAAGCAATAATGATCAAAGAATAGTAGCCGAAAAAGAGTCTGCTATTTAGGTTGTCATCAAATATAATGGTAGCGAGTAAAAGACCTGGGAAGAGCAAAAAGTAGGTTTCTACTAGTGCGCCGCCCATATAAGCAGTAACTAATACGGCAATGCCATATAAAAAGAGCAGTAATTGGCGAGCGTTCTGAAAGCGTTGACGATACGAAAGATAAAGAGGGCTGCCTAGAGAAAATACTATTAGGATTCCCAAGGGAATAAGTTCGTATTGTTTAAGAATGAGGTTGATAGAGATACTAATCAAACCAGAAATAAAGATTGCGAGGTTGATCTGATTCAATAATCGGATTTTTAATCTCTGCTCTGGACTAGTATGCTCATCAATGCCAAGTTTTATGATCCTTTTTATTAGGGATTTCATGTAGGGATAGTGTTCAGCTCGATAACTTCTTTGGGAATTTTGGGGATGCGGAAAAAGAATGTTGTTCCTTTGTTAGGAATCGAGTTTAACCAAATTTCTCCGCCGTGCCTTTCGACAATTTTGCGACAGAGAGATAAGCCAATCCCAGTTCCTTCGTATTCGTTTCGGTGATGCAGTCTTCTGAAAATCTCAAAAATCTGCTCTCTATATTCGGCTTTGATGCCGATGCCATTATCTGCAACCATGAAAACCCAACTATCCCCTTCTTCCATGGCTTGGATCATGATTTTTGGGAAAGCACGGTTAAATTTCAGGGCATTATGTATCAAGTTAGCAAAAAGCATCCCAATTTGGTCGGCCTCACATACGAAGGCCTTGGGTAGTTTTCCAAACTCGATTTTTGCTTGCTTTTCATTTATCAGATGTCGGAAGTCCCTTAGCTTGACCTCAATTAAATCTTGAACATCTGTGAGTTCGTAGGGAGATTCTTTGCGACCGACTCTTGAGTACTTCAATAGGCCTTTAATCAAATCACTCATTCTGATAACGGACTCCCTGATAAAACCCATATAGGTCTGGGTATCTTCATCAAAATGAGGCTTCAGGCGTTTTTCTAGGAGGCGGCTGAAATTGCTGATCATACGGATCGGCTCCTGTAAATCATGCGAGGCGGCATAGGCAAATTGCTCTAAATCTTGGTTGGAGCGCCTTAATTCGTGATTGGAGATTTCAAGCTCTCGCATCCGAACCTCGACTTCACTTTCGAGGGTTTTATTGAGTTTTTTTAGATCAATCTGAGCTTGTTCTAAGGCTTCATTTTTATCATGAGCGATGGCCAATAAACGGCTCACTTCTTCTTCATTTTTATCAATCACTTGATTAAACGAATACAGATAGAGCCCCAATACAAAAATACTGATCATAAAGATCAATGAACTGGCGCCAAAGGGGATTGCTGTTGTGTAGAAAGGCGTTTGATAATTGTACATGCCAAAAATGAACATGAGCAATCCAAAGTAGAAGGCGAAGTAAAAGTATTGGTTGTTATCTGATCTAAATAGGAAAGCGCTGAGGGCGAGAAGATGGGCAAAAAACAAATGCCCCTGTAGGTCCGGCCCAAACATCACACAAAGGATAGTTAAGAATATCCCTGTCACAAAAAGAAGGCTATTCATTGCCCACTTGTATTGATGCATATGATTTAGCACCAATGGAGCCATAAATATGGGAACCATCAGGCTGACAGTAAATCCTAATTGAGGATTGGAGCGCCATGAAAAAAAGAAAGCAAATAGTATAGAGGAAAAAGCAGAAATGCTGGCCATCATATTGGTCATTCTGATTTTTTCCTTGAGGCTGATCGATAAATCCTTTACAATTCCAAGAGACAAAAAGGGACTGAATAAGTCGTTTAGCTGCATAAATTAATCAACTAGATTGTTGAGCCATTGCCAAATTGAAGCAAGAAAAGGGGCCTTAGCAGTTGATTTAGGTTTAATAATATGGGGACTTGCAAACGCACCAAAATACTTTACAGGGCGTGAGTGTGGGCGTGCGCAACATAAATGTACTTGATTTTGGATCGGTGATATGGCAGGATAAAAGCCAATAGCATCCGATTCTCGATCTAAAATCTTAAAACGTTTTTCAAATTGATTCTTTTGTGGACCTAGAGATTTGCCAGCTAAATCGCTCAAATCTGGCGATCCAGCCATTACCCAAGCGGTATACCAATAAGACCCAATCGCGCGGACCGCCTTCCTCATTCTCCGCTCTACCATGCCATCTAGGCTTTGGTGATAGGCTTGACTATATCCTCTTGAATAAGTCCGAATGACGATCTGATTGCGGCTTTCATAACCGAACTTTTTATCAGATGAGTATTCATCGTTGAGTTGGGCCTCAAACAATAGTACCGAGTCTTTAGCGATATGGCTTTCTAAAACCGTATTCCAACCCTCATTGATGAGGTCCTCTATATAATAGGCTCTACCGACAAAAAGATCATAATCTGAAGCAAATAATTCCGGCAGTCGCGACTCCCAAAAACCATGAATACCTTTCTGCCCTGTAAGCTGACCATTATAGTTTAAGGTCGTATGTAAAGGGACATGCGCATCGCCTACATAATGCCCCAAATCTGAAGAAAGCTTCATGATCTTAGTCAGATCCTTGGCCTCAAAGGCATCTCTCAGTCGATATACGACCGTTGGTAGGTGATAGGGAAGTACTCCGTATGCTTCTAAGGTGTCAGCACTAAATACATCTACTGCCTCTTTCCAGCTGCGCGGAACGTTTGCAAAAGGGTAAGTACCGTAATGGTCTATATCGATATAATGATGGGCTGCTTCTCCTTCTACGGCGTAGCGCCTCATGTCTGGATCAACAGCATGTTCGGTGAGATATTCAAGCTGTTCTTTATAGATCCCAAACATCTCCGGAGGCAAGGTAAATACCGCCAATCTGTTGATTCGTTGGTGTGCCCAGAAGCCCCATGCCTTTAAGCCCATGGGCAAAAAGAGCAGTAAACTCAATCCAAAAGCGTAAATAATTCGCCGCATTCAACAGTATATTGGTTATTAAAATTAATTAAATTGTACTAAGTATGCGAAAATAGCGTGAACAAAAGCTTTTTGTGTTTAACATCACTTTGACAGACTTTTTCTTTTATCACTAGTTTGTTAATTTTGTGTTGATTTTGTTCAACTTTCGCTTAACCGCAGAATTTACAATAGATAAACCTTCTTATGTCAAGCACCCTCACCAATACGATGGTACAGGAAGCTGAAAAAGTTCTTGAAGCGGTACGTACGGATGATCCGGTTACCCTTATTGTCTGGAATGACAATATCAATACTTTTGATTGGGTAATCCGTTCATTAGTAGAGATTTGTGGTCATACCTTTGATCAGGCCGAGCAATGCGCTTGGATCATTCACTACAAAGGTAAGTACGCCGTAAAGCAAGGCAGTCATAAAAAATTGAGCCCAATGAGAGAGAGTTTAGTGGACCGTGGTATCGGCGCTACTATCGAAGAAATGGCCTCCTCTTAATGCCCGTATTCGCACTGACTGAAGACATTTTTTTTCCTCCCCCCCAGCTAGCCAATCCTGAAGGGATTTTGGCCGTGGGAGGCGATTTGCGTCCTGAAAGGTTGCTCTTAGCCTATCATATGGGCATTTTTCCCTGGTATTCTGAATATGAACCTATCGTCTGGTGGTCGCCAGATCCTCGCTGCATTCTTGAGACAACACAGCTCAAAGTCTCAAAGAGCATGCGCCAAATCCTCCGCAGAAATCAATTTCAAGTAAGTTTTGATCAAGCCTTCCGCACGGTCATCCAAGAATGCCGAAAGATCAAACGCAAAGGCCAACATGGTACTTGGATCACGGACGAAATGGAAGAAGCTTACTGTTCCTTGCATGAAATGGGCTTTGCTCACTCCGTCGAGGTCTGGGAAAATGATAAGTTGGTCGGCGGGCTCTATGGCGTATCGGTAGGACGCTGTTTTTTTGGAGAGTCTATGTTTAGCAGGGTAAGCAATGCTTCCAAAACCGGTTTTATCACGATGGTCAAGCATTTGCAAAAAGCCGGTTTTAGCTGGATAGATTGCCAAATCTACAATGACCATCTCGGCTCTCTAGGTGCTTCAGAAATCTCCAGAGAAGCTTTCCTCAACCGTCTAGCCGATGATATAAAGCAGGATACCTTACAAGGCAATTGGGAGATATTACTCAAGGCTGAGACTCAAGGCTCTGAGCTAGGGGAGTAGGTTTTTCTTTTTTGCCGCTGCGCGGAACGCTTATCCCTATGCGGCAAGGCAGTGCCTAGTCGCAATACTAAAACCCACTCGATTTCTCGTCGCTGCGCTCTGTCGAAATGACTATTCGGTGGTTTTAACTAGCAAGGAGATACAAAATTTTGTGTCTCTAGACTTTTGCCATGAATAAGCGTTCTGCGAAGCAGTAATCAATAACCAAAATCTACTCAGACTCCGGCTGGCAAACCGTATTACAATCGGTGCAATATACCGCCTCTTCGGTCTGAGGGGAGACTTTGTGATAAATCTCCTCGTAGGTTTCTAATTCGTAGAGAGTCTCGGCTATTTGGGCTGAGAGGGGATTGATGAGGTAGAGTTGGATA
>CAZHOC010000404.1:0-5579 GCA_964534295.1 uncultured Bacteroidia bacterium
CTTATATGACGCTTTGAACAAATTTATTACATGATTGTTCGTAAAGCTTCCGAATCTATGAGTAAATTTGCCCTAATAAACCGCCACAAGATATGGAATTAATTGAAAACTTTGGCCCTATCGTCGCACTATTATCAGGAGCGATCATTGTATTGCTCTTGACAATCTACTATGTGGTCAATAAAGAAAGAAGTAAAAAACAGGGCTAGCAGCCAGTGCAGCCCTGTTTTGCTTAATACGTTACCTTGGGTTCAAGCTGTTTTGCTTGTGCAACAAAACTTTCAACTTGACTGAAAGCAGGCACTTGTCGCACCAATTTCTTAGCGCGATTTACCTCTCTCATCTTTTCCAATAGGTTTTCTGGGTTTCGGTGTTGCAACTCTTTGACTGTGTCAACTCCAGAGGCCTCGAGTAGATCCGAATACTGAGTACTGATCCCTTTGATCCGAAAAAGATCGGCTTTGTTGGTCCAGTTCAACAATTTCTTTTCATCGATAGCAGTGTCTTTGCTTACTTTTCTACGGCCTGATTTTGATCCACATTGCTCCAACAGATCCTCAACTGTTTTGATGCCATACTCAGAGAGCTTTTGGGCATAGAGTTTACCAATTCCCTCAATAACTGAGATACTTGCCATGTACGTCCTTATTTAATGTCCTAATAGTTTGTGTCATCTCCTCTATTCCCCAATAGAGAAGTATGTTTTTGACAAGTAGAATGAAAAAAGGTCACTTGTCTAGTAAATTCTAACGCGAACAGCATATGAATATTCAAATTTTCGCGCTTCGAAATGAACTATTTACTGAATTAGACGAAAATATGATCTAATAGGTTTTCTAAAGCCATGCCTCGCGAGCCTTTTATCAGGATCATATCCGCTTCCTTACTCTGCTCTAGAACTCCTTTTTGAGCATTCTCCGTATTTTCGTACCAGCTATTCTCCCCTTCCAGAACTTCGGCCAAGGCCTTCATTCTGTGGCCTACTGAAATCGTGTGCTTAGGAACAAATTGATTGATAAATCGTCCTAATTCAGCGTGGATTTCGGCCTCTTCCTCTCCCATTTCTAACATGTCCCCCAATATAAGCAGGACATTTTTATCTGGATAGCTAAATATATTTTGAATGGCCGCCCGCATGGAGGATGGGTTGGCATTGTATGCATCTAGCAAAATGGTCTTAGCCCCCTTTTTTACAATTTCACTACGGTTGTTTGTCGCTTTATAGCCATAGACTCCTCTTTGTATCTCGCTTCGCGGAACGCCAAAATAGTCGCCTAGCATAGCAGCCACTAAAATATTCATGGCGTTGTATTCACCGCTGAGTTGAGTGTCTAAGCTCAGTGGCTCCATGCCAGTTTTGGTATAACGCAGTCTCATCCCGTCAAGATGATGACTAAGAAGTTCAATTTGATGATCCGCTTCAGCAGTACCAAAACTAATATCTGAATTCTGGTAAGCAGCAGCCTTGACTACGCGTTCATCTGCAAGATTAACAAACAAAACACCTCCACTGGCTCGCAGAAAGTCAAAAAGTTCCCCTTTGGTTTTTTGCACCCCATCCAATGAACCAAAGCGCTCGAGATGAGCTTGGCCTATGTTGGTGATCAAGCCATGAGTAGGCTCTGCTATCTCTGCGAGTTCTTTGATATCGCCAGGCTGGTTGGCCCCCATCTCGATGATGGCGATCTCCGTTTCCTTCGGGATCGAAAGCAAGGTAAGCGGAACTCCGATATGATTATTGAAATTGCCCTTTGTGGCAAAGGTATTTTTTTGGGTATTGAGGACCTCAAAGACAAGCTCTTTCGTGGTAGTCTTGCCGTTGCTACCCGTGATACCTAAAAAGGGAATGCTAAACGTTCGCCGATAGGCGCGGGCCAAATTTTGAAGTGCTAACAGTACGTTTTCAACCAAGAGATAACGCTCATCCCCCTCGACACAAACTTCAGCTTCATCTACGATGGCATAATTTGCCCCCGCATCCAGGGCCTTGGCAGCAAAAAGATTACCGTTAAATCTTTCTCCTTTAAGAGCAAAAAACATGTCCCCTTCCTTCACTTTGCGCGTGTCAGT
Organism: uncultured Bacteroidia bacterium; assembly: GCA_964534295.1. GTDB lineage: Bacteria > Bacteroidota > Bacteroidia > J057 > J057 > JBCAWW01. The sequence goes on from CAZHOC010000404.1 coordinate 2,071, forward strand.
GCTCACAGAACGATGGCGAAGAAATAGGTCTAATAGGCCTTCAGTTGTCATATTACAAAAGTAACACTATTACATTGACAAATCCGTAAATTTACCGAGCAAAGCACATCCATTTAATATTCAATATCATGCGATCTATCCTTTTTATTATTCTGGGGCTCTTCTTTGTTAATGTCAATGCGCAAATCACTTATGCGCCTAGTCAAAAAATTCCGGTTAGTGATTTTGTTGGCAACGACCAATCTTACGCTTGGAATGGAGGGATGAATAATCCATTGGTGTCCTCGGTTGACATCAACTTGGATGGCAATCCCGACATCGTCTTATTTGACCGTGCCGATGAAACTTTTAATGTTTACATCAACGGAGGGACTGCCAATGAAGTAGACTTTCATTTTGCCCCTGAGTATAGGACTCGCTTTGATAGTTGTGAATGTTCTACCTGGACCTTATTTGAGGACTATAATTGTGATGGTAGAGCTGACATCTTCTGTGGTACCCAAACTGGCTTATTGCTAGTTTATGAAAACGTCATTTACAATGGCGATTCTGTAGGTTTCGAATTGGTTTACGACCCTTTGATGGCCCAATACACTCAGAACTAAATTCCACTCGCAGTTCCCAAAAATGATATTCCAGCGATCGTAGATATGGACGATGATGGGGACATGGATATCTTGACCCCGCAGAATGTTTTTACCAGTATCACCTACCTCCAAAATCTAGCAGTTGAAAACTTTGGACGCTGCGATACCTTGGTATTTAATCGTGAGACCGCATGTTGGGGACACTTTTTTGAAAGTAGCAGTGATAATACGCTCTTCATTGGAGACACCTCCAATTGTACCATCCCCACGAGTTTTATCAACTGTATCCCCGAAAGAAAAATTCGTACCACACCTCCAACTCATATTAGTAATCCACGCCACGCTGGAACAACCCTACTCTCTCTCGATTTAGATGGCAATGGTTTGAAGGACCTGCTTTTAGGTGATATCTCCTTTCCCAATGTAGTTGCTACCTATAATGATGGCTGTCCGGATTATGCCTTTATGGATTCGGTTGAGGTGAGCTATCCGCAAACGGATGTGCCCGTGGATGTAGACGTATTTCCAGGGATTTTTTATGAAGACATCGACAATGACGGGCTCAATGATCTCATTCTCGCTCCTAACGAAACCCTCGGAGGGGGAGAAACCAGCCGAGGCATGGCTTGGTACCACAACGATGGATTGAATGATAATCCAGACTTTAAGTTCCGGGGCCGAACGTTCATCGTAGATGAGCAAATTGACATGGGTATCTTTTCCGCACCTGCCTTTTTTGATTATGAAGGCGATGGCTTGATGGACATTTTGGTTAGCCACGGCTCCGCTGGTTACCATACTGGCAATGGCCTGGAAACTCGTTACGAATTACGTCTCTACCGCAATACCGGAACCGCAGAAGCTCCTGCTTATACCTTAGCTGATTCCAACTTCTTGGGGATTGGGACGCAGGGAGTGCCTTTGGCGAACGTTACCATCGCAGCCGGGGATCTAGACGGCGATGGCGATGATGATTTATTGTTGGGTTATCAAGCCGGTAAGATCGCTTATTATGAAAATGCTTCCGGCCCAGGCCAGGGGGCTGTTTACGTCAAAATCACCGAAGAACTCAGAGATGCCGCTGGAGACACCATCGACATTGGTAACCTTAGTGCTCCGGAGCTATATGACTTCGATGGCGACCAAGACTTAGACCTCTTCATCGGCGAAGAGCATGGTTGGATCAACTATTATGAAAATACCGGTACGGCCCAAAGCTTTGCCTTTACGCAGGTGTCTAGTGCCTTCGGCAATATCAAACTCTCCAATGAATTTGGTAGCAACTTTTCCGGTAATAGCAAGCCTCGTATCGTAGATTATGATGGCGATGGTCAGCCAGAGATGTTTATCGGAGGCGATCAAGGCTTTTTAGAGATGTATACCGATCTATCAGCGGGTCTAAGCGCTCAGCTGATTGCTCAACCGATGCCTTTTAATTATGACTTTGGTACTTTTTCTGCGCCAGCGATCGCCGTACTAGATACCTCTGGCATCCATAGTTTTGTAGTAGGCAGCATCCGTGGTGGCTTACAATTGGTACAGGGATCACGTACAGAGACTCCCCCTCTCTCTATCAATCCTGGTCAAGATCCAGCTCGTCCGCTTATCTTCCCCAATCCTTCGGAAGGAAGATTTCAGGTCAAGCTACAAAACCCCAATCAACAATCGTATCACTTATATTTGCGCAATAGTGTAGGACAGACGATCTTGAGCCGTGAGACTCGCGGGAGCCAATTATCTTTGGATCTCAGCGCATATCCCAAAGGCGTTTATCTACTCCAAGTAGAGCAGGGAGATCGCGTTTGGCACCACAAATTAGTGAGACAATAAGCAAAGATGATACATACACTCGACCTCGAATTTCAAGTAAAACAGGCTATTGCAGCCTTCGTCATAGAAACCAGTGAAGGGCCCGTCTTAGTTGAGACAGGCCCTCATTCTGTTTTGCCTCGACTCGAATCAGAACTCGGTCGTCTGGGCTATAAAATGGAAGACTTCAAGCACGTTTTCCTCTCTCATATCCATTTCGATCATGCCGGAGCGGCTTGGGCTTTTGCTCAGGCAGGCGCCAAGGTGTATGTTCATCCTAGAGGGTATAAGCATTTGCTCGATCCTACTCGTCTTTATGGCTCCGCCAAACGCATCTACGGGGATATGATGGAGTCGCTCTGGGGCTTGATGGAAGCCATTCCTGAGCATCTTTTGGAGTCAGTCGATGACGAACGCGAAATCACAGTGGGCGACACCACCTTCAAAGCTTGGCATACCCCAGGACATGCCAGCCACCATATTGCTTGGCAAGTGGGTGATGTGATATTCTCTGGAGACGTAGCCGGTTGTAAAATCGATGGCGGCCCCGTGGTCCCGCCTTGCCCTCCGCCAGACATTAATGTCGAGCAGTGGGTAGATTCTATCAACATCTTGCGGGCGCAAAAGCCAAAACGCCTCTATCTTACTCACTTCGGTCCTATCGATAATGTCGAAGAGCATCTCAGCGAGCTAGAAAACATCTTGCAAGATTGGGCCAACTGGATGAAGCCGCATTATGATGCCGGTCGCAAAGCTCCTGAGGTGGTACCTGAATTTCAGGCCTACGCTCACAAGCAATTGATCGCGGCCGGGCTAGACGAAGATGGCGCCGCTCGATATGAGGCAGCGAATCCCTCCTACATGAGCGTGGCCGGTCTCTTGCGTTACTGGCACAAGAAGACCGAAGCCGCCAAAGAAGCCTAGAATTCTAGCTATTCCATATTTCCCAAGCCCCTTCTGCTTGCAGGATTAGCATTTCCATGCCGTTGCAAGCCTTGGCGCCATGCTGCTCCGCTAATTGCATAAAGCGAGTTTCGGCGGGGTTGTAGATCAAGTCGTAGGCAAAATGTCCCTTTCCCAATCTTTCGTAAGGAATCGCGGGGGCATCTTCTT
>CAZHOC010000405.1:0-5579 GCA_964534295.1 uncultured Bacteroidia bacterium
TAACCACCAACTTTTTACGGGGAATGCTTAAGTCTATGTCTTTTAAATTATGTTCCCGGGCTCCCAGGATTTCTATCACAGCTTCTTTCGGCATACCATATCGGGATTTGACCGGGCAAATTTACACAAATTCGGCGGGAGAATTTCATTTCTAAAGCAAAGCCTTAAATAGACTAGCTCTAGTGATAAAGGATTAATCATCACTAGATAACAAAATTAGTAATTACTAACAATTTTTGCACAAAATACTAACAATATTACTCGCGCTGGATTTGCGTTTTTTAGATTTTGATATAGAATGAAACCAAATTGGCGTCTTCATGTTTACATTTATTTGTAAACTTAGCGGTCTAATTTTCAATCAAAAACAATAATAAAAATGGATAAAGTAGCTTACATCACAGGAGGCTCAAAAGGGATAGGATTAGGCATTGCAGAGGCAATGCTTAGAAAAGGAATGAAAGTCGCTATCACAGGTAGAGGCTCTGATTCATTGGCTTCAGCAGCAGATTATTTAGAAAAAATTGGCGAAGGAAAATTACTAACGATCCAATCGGATGTGCGTGATTTAACAGACGAGCGAGCAGCTATCGAAAAAGTAATAGAAAAATGGGGACGGCTAGACGTCTGTATTGCCAATGCGGGAGTCGGCAAGTTTGCTTCTATCGAAGACATGAGTGCTGAAGACTGGAATACTATCATCGATATTAACCTGACCGGAGTCTTTCATACCGTCAAGGCTTGTATTCCAGCCCTCAAAGAGAGTAAAGGATATATCATGACCATAGCCAGTCTAGCAGGCACTAATTTCTTTGCGAAGGGATCAGCCTATAATGCGAGTAAGTTTGGATTGGTAGGCTTTACACAAGCCATCATGCTTGATTTGCGACAGTATGGTATCAAGGTTACTACTATTATGCCTGGCTCTGTAGCGACCTACTTCAATGGACATACACCAAGTGAAGCCGACGCATGGAAGATTCAACCGGAGGATCTGGGACAGATGGTGATTGACTTGTTGGAGATGCATCCACGGACATTGCCGAGTAAAGTAGAGGTTAGGCCAAGTATTCCTCCGAGTAGGTAGGGGGGCTTGAATTGTTGAAGGGTTGAAGGGGTGAATTGTTGAAGGGTTGAGTTGTTGATTTGGTTATTCTACTTTTCAATTTCTCAGGCGTTCATAAATCGGATGAGCGTTCTGCGAAGCAGTGGAAGATAATACATCCCCTTCCGTCTAATTAGCTCCTTCAAAAAGGCCAAAGGCAAGATTATCCTCGCTAGTCCCCTTGCAAGGGGACAGCCAGCGAAAAGGGGATGTCTAGGGATAAGCGTTCCGCGAAGCGGTAAATAAAAAAATGAGTCATCCTTAAATTGGAATGACTCATTTTTGTGTAGCGCCGAAGCACTTTTATCTATTTCGCTGCGCTGGCGATACCTTCATTGGTAGGTAACTCAGCTCTGCTTTGGTAAGCGGCATCGATTTGATCAAGCTTATCAGCGCTTTCTACTAGCATTTCTTTAGCGTCCCACTCTTTGGTAAGCGGAAAGCGAATCTTGTAAGATTTACCTTCTGCCACTTCAAGATGATCTGAGATCAACCAAGGATTAAGCGTTTTTAGTTCCCGATAAGTGTGGTCGTTATCATGAGCAAAAGCAACGAGGTCTTCGATGGATTGCGTAACATTGACCGTATAATATGGGATGGGACGGTACATTTTGCGCTCATTGAGACTAAAGCCAAAGCGGAAGGGTTCTTCCATAATCACTTTATAACCCAAAATGCGGTACATGTACTGACTTGTCTCACGATTGAGATCCAGACGATAATAATCTCTGTGCCCATTGCGACGCATGGCTTTTTGGATACCACCTGAGCCCATATTATAAGCAGCGGCAACTAGAGTCCAGCTTCCCAATTGCTTATGAGCATCTAACAGGTACTGACATGCAGCGGCTGTAGCCTTTTCAGGGTGGTAACGCTCATCTACTGTAGCAGAGACCTCAAGTCCATAATATGCAGCAGTAGAACGCATAAACTGCCAAAAACCTCTAGCGCCTACGGGAGACTTAGCGTTGGAGAGATTACTCTCAGCAACTGCCATGTAGAAGAAATCTTCTGGTACTCCTTTGCGCTTAAGGGTCTTGACAAAATCGTCTTTGTAGCGGTACGCACGCTTGAAAGTCTGCATGGTAGCCGCTTGATATTTCATGTTCTTGTTGATCTCACGATCCATACGCTTCTTGATCAGCTCATCTTCAAGCGGCACTCTTTCGCCACTGAAGTTAAGCCCAATTGGTGCATCAGTATTAATGACACTGACCTGAGCGGATAAATGCTTGAGTTCATCGAACTGGTTCGTTGGCAAGGGTCCACTTCTATGTGATTGAGTGATAGCGATGCCGCTACACAATATCACAAGAGGGATGATAAAATAGACCAGCTTTGACATAAGAAGGTGTTTGTGTTTGCCGTAAAAGTTAACTGATCGTATGGGTCTGTGTTTGTAATTGAGCGATCAGCTAATTTAATGTGGGTAAGAACGCTGTGTTGTCAGAAAATCGTATGGCGGCAAATGTCGTTTTAGCGATTAACATTTTTCCGACATATTTCCTTTTTTTCTTTCATTCGTAATTTCTGATAACGTCAACAAATTATTCAACCACATTGGTTATTTGTCTATTGATCTTCTGAATGGTACGAATTTCGTTCTGATAGGTTGTATAATACGCTTGAACGTATTAGAAATTTGGTTTTACTACGTGATTGGAATAGTAGTTTGTAATTACTTCCGCCACTTCATCGGCAGTATCAACAAGGTGAAACAGGTCAATATCGTCTGGAGAGATCGTTTTGAACTCATCTCTAAGCGTAGCTTTGATCCAATCTATCAGGCCTGACCAAAATGTTTTGCCCACTAAGACGACTGGAAAGCGGTTGATTTTATAGGTTTGAATTAGCGTCAAAGCTTCAAAAAGCTCATCTAGGGTACCAAAACCTCCTGGTAATACCACAAAGCCCTGAGAGTATTTTACAAACATTACTTTGCGAACAAAGAAGTAATTGAAGTCAATGTTTTTGTCGGGATCGATATAAGGATTGTGATTTTGCTCGAATGGCAGTTCGATATTTAGGCCAACTGAGGTGCCTTTTTGCTCATAAGCACCTTTATTACCTGCTTCCATGATACCCGGTCCCCCTCCGGTGATAACGCCAAAACCAGCCTCAGTGAGTTTCGCGGCAGTTTCGGTGGCTAGCTCATAGTATTCAGTACCTGGCTTGGTACGGGCAGAACCAAAGATTGAGACACAAGGCCCAATCTCAGCCATCTTTTCGAAGCCTTCGACAAATTCAGACATGATTTTGAAGACAGTCCAAGGATTTTTACTTGAGCGTTTTTTCCAGTCAGAGACTCTTTCGGTGAAATAGGAAGGATTGTAATTATTCATATGCAATAGTTCAGTCGACCCAAATGATCGGGAGCTAAAAGTATGTATTTTCCCCAGCAATACCGGAAGAAAACACGGACAATCTTTAACGCGAAAGAATTCAGAAGGTTTTGTCGAGCAAGCTGTCGGTCAAGGCCTAAGCCCATTATTGAATCACAATTTTGTGCAGATCCTTCAATGATTCACCTTGCCAAACTTGCATAAAATATATCCCCTCACTGAGTTGAGAGAGATCAATTTCCTCTTGCCAGATATCAGATTCAGTGAGGTAGTTCTTTTCCCAAGCCACGCGCCCGGCCACATCAAATACTTTGAGTCTCAAGTCAGAGCCAGGCTCATAAACAGCCATATAAGTGAATAGACCTTCATTGGGATTGGGGAACAAAATCCCCTCTGTAGCAGGCAAGCTTAGTACCCTCTCCTTAGCAGGATCTAGTACCTCTATCGTAAAGGAATGAATGGTCGAACTCTGCGTATAACCATCCCATGCTCTCAAGACCACCAGATGCTCTCCAATGTCAGCTTTGCTAGGTCTACCAAAGATGACTCCACTCCCATTTACCGCAGGATTATAAAAGGCCCAGCGGGGCATAGCTAGCGCCTCTTGCCAAATCTGATCTCCATTCAAGTCTTTGATTGAGTATTCGTACCGATAGCTCTCCTCTGGGCGAGCTTCTATCAGTGGCTCAGAAGTGAAGCTAGGCCTTACATTATCAAGACTATTGGGACCAGCAGGAGTGCTGGTGATTAGGGGAATAATATACAGAGCCTCTCCCCCATCGGGAAAGCGAGCATAGGAAGAATCCTGCCCAATCGCTGGATAGGATAATGAATCCACTAGCATGCCTCCTCTCTCAAAGAGGTAGACGGTTTCACCCGATTTGGATAATTTGAAAGGGAGGTGTAAGGGCCCATCGGCAGTATCCCCATCCGCCCAAAGGCGCAAAAATCCATTAGACAAAATGGTAGTTTGAAAAGCAGCGTCCATCGGGATCTGCCAGCGGTAAGGATTGGATAGATCATCAGAGAGGTACATGCCTCCTATATCAACTAATCTATCAGCAGGATTATATATCTCTAACCAATCAGCGGCTTGTTTATGTTCATCTTTGATGCCGTTGGCATTATCAGCTATGAGTTCGTTGATCTTGAGCGAAGCTATCCAGGGCTCCCAAGCGAGGATTTGTTCGGGCTGACCAGGACGCCAATTAGAGGCATCGGCATTATTGAGTTGGGGATGCTTGAGTTGATAATGTTGCACACCCGGCCAAAAGCCTCGATCAAAATAAAGAGAGTCGACGGTATGACCGAAGGGATGCTTGAGGATGATACTAAAGGAATCTGTCTTGAGGGGCAGATCTATCCATAACCAAGCCTGAGGCCCAATATCGCTACCTGAAGCGAGTACGGTATCAATATCCCCTAAGAGACGATAGCCATTGAGTTGCTGTACCTGATCTGTAGGATTGTAGATACCAATCTGCGTTCTTTGACCAGAGTCCCCAAGAGCAAAGCTGGCAAACTTTACATCCAAGGGTACAAAGGAAGGTCGGATGATACGACTGGAGTCTAAGCGTTGCGCGAAGCGTGCCTGCCCAAACAACTTAGCGTTCTCCGCAGGAAGCACACTATCCGTCCAAGCAAACACCTCCCAACCATTGAACTCATAGCCACGATCGGGTGCAGCTAAGAGGTTGAGGGGCAAATCAGAAAAGTAGGTGCCTTCACTACCATCTTGGAGTTTATATTCCTGTTCCAGAACGCTTCCCCCTTGCCCATTGTCGGGCCACCAGAGACGCATTTTGATTTCCCGGCCGAGATTAAACTGGCTTCTTAGATGCTGACGAGCGTAGGCAGGTCGAAAACGACCGAAGCTACGCATGACCTCCACTTGGTATTGCCAATTAGAATAATTACCGCCCCAGCGATTTAGGTGTTGCCCCATCGCCAAATAGACTTTTTGCTCTAGGCTGTCAAGGATATGATCCACTCGCTCCGGAGTGAAGCTATAATTGATATGACTGAGATAACGCTGCGAGAATTCGGTTCTAAATTCTGGGCTCGCCGAAAGTCCCCGAAATAGTTCTGTTGCCCAAGGAGGATTGGGCCAACCTGGACCAAACTGCTCTAGG
>CAZHOC010000406.1:0-5578 GCA_964534295.1 uncultured Bacteroidia bacterium
TGAGCACGCCTTCGTAGATTTTCACATCTACGTCTTCTTTAGGAACTCCTGCTAGTTCTAGCTCGATGACATATTGATCATCATATTGGTAGATGTCAGCACGAGCAGAGAAGCTACGCTGCAGCGTCTCACTGTTCATAACATCATCAACAAAGTCTGTTACTTTCTTGCCGAAAGAACTGAATCCCTCTTTAAGATTCTCAAACATGTCGTCAGAAGGCCGTTCGTTGCTCATAATTTTTGATTTACTATGTATTGGGAAACAAGTAATGTACCATCTGCCAAAACTTGCCGTTTTGTCGCCATCCGCTTTGTTTGATTGCCATAATGACAGTCAGGATGGCAGAATCACGGGGGCAAGATGACAGAGATTGGCAGATCCTTCTATATTTGTGCCATGGCAAAACGATTCCAAAACCAAGTATTCTGGATTACAGGCGCCTCTTCAGGCATAGGCGAAGCGCTAGCATGGCTAGCCAATGCAGAAGGGGCAAAAGTTGTCTTATCCGCCCGCCGAGAAAGCGAACTCGAAAGAGTAAAAAACGGCAGTAAGCATCCAGAAAACTGCCTGGTTCTCCCCCTCGACCTCACAGATATGGATTCATTTCCAGCGGCCTTGGCACAGGTCGAGGAGCATTGGGGGCCGGTTGATGTCTTGATCAACAATGGAGGTATCAGCCAGCGTGGCAAAGTCTGGGAGACAGATTTGAGCGTTCACCGCAGGATTATGGAAATCAATTACTTCGGAGCGGTAGCATTGACTCGACTCCTGCTACCAGGCATGGTCGAACGCAAAAGTGGCCATGTCGTCGGGATCAGCAGCCTATCTGGAAAATTTGGTTGGCACATGCGGGGTGCTTATGCTGCCTCTAAGCATGCCCTCGATGGCTTTTTGGAGTCAGCTTGGTTAGAACTCCATCTCCACAATGTACACACTACTATCGTTAGCCCCGGGCGTATCAAAACCAACATCTCCTACAACGCTCTCACCGCCGATGGGACTCAGCACGGACAATTGGATCCTGGACAAGAAAAGGGTCTGCCAGCCGATCTTTGTGCGAAGAAAATTCTCCACGCTGTGGAACGCAAAAAAGCCGAAGTCGTCATTGGGCAAGCAGACCGTATTATGTACTGGCTCAAGCGTTGGTGGCCGGCGGCCTTTAGATGGCTAGGATTGCGGGTGGAAGCGAGCTAGGCTCATCCGCTTGAAGGAAATCTTGCTATATTGCACGGCCAAAATCACCCTAAGCATATGAACTATACTATCGGTGGCATTCAACAAATCGGCATCGGAGTTTCTGATGTACACGCCGCCTGGAAATGGTACCGCCAGCACTTCAATATGGATGTGCCTATTTTCGAAGAAGCAGCTACAGCAGAGCTTATGCTGCCCTACACCGACAATAAACCCCAGAGTCGTCATGCAGTGCTCGCCCTCAACCGTGTGGGAGGTGCCGGCATGGAGATCTGGCAATATACCAATCGTACTCCCGTTGGACCTGATTTTGAGATACAAGCAGGAGACTTAGGACTTTATGCCTGTCGGATCAAGTGCGAAGACGTCGCCAAGGCAGAAGAAAGCCTCCGTGCCAAGGGAGTCAAAATCCTTTCTAATACTCAAAAAGATCCAGGTGGGAAGCCAGTGCTATGGGTCGAAGACCCATATGGCAACCCTTTCCAACTGCATAGCAGCGACGATTGGTTTAGACCCAAGACCGAAAATATCGGCGGTCCCAGTGGCTGCGTGATAGGGGTTAGCGATATCGATAAATCTCAAGCCTTCTATGCCAAGCTACTCGGTTACGATCAGGTCATTTATGATGAGACTGGGACCTTCGGCGATTTAGCCGGTATGCCTAGTGGAAACGGTCGCTTCCGACGCATGTTGATCACGCATAGTAAACCCATGCGCGGTCCTTTTGCGCCCATGCTTGGCCATACTTCCTTGGAATTGATTCAAGCGCTCGATCGCGAACCTCAAAAGATATTTGAAGGCCGCCTTTGGGGAGATTTGGGCTATATCCACCTTTGCTATGACATCCAAAATATGGATGCATTGCGCGATTATTGTGCAGAGATAGGTCATCCCTTTACGGTAGATAGCGCTACCGCTTTGGGAAAGTCATTTGATATGGGTGAAGCCGCAGGACTTTTTAGCTATATTGAAGATCCTGACGGCACTCTGCTCGAGTTTGTGGAGACTCACAAGGTGCCCATTGCCAAAAAATGGAACTTCTATCTCAACTTGAAAAAGCGCAAGGATGCTTCTAAACCATTGCCAAGATGGATGCTGAAAGCGATGGCGCTCAATCGAGTGAAAGATTAGGGAATTTCGAATGATGAATGTCCAATACCGAATTTTGAAGTGGGTTGGATGTGAAGATTCGAAGCGTATAGAGATGAGCGTTCTGCGAAGCAGCCGCCAAAGAGTTGAAATATTGAATTGTTGAATGTTTGAATTAGCGATTGCTTCCTTTTCCTTCAAAACTTCATCCATTCAACCCTTCAACAATTAGATAGGCGTTCTGCGAAGCAAGGTGTATCAGATTTTTCACTCCTTCAGAGAACGCTTATTCATACCGACTACAAGGAAACAGCAGGACTAGCTATGTGCGAAGAAATTGACGCGATACGATTAAATTTTTCAGAGGGGAGTCTGGTACTACTGGACTTTACACTGGCATTTATCATGTTTGGGGTAGCGCTCAATTTGCGTTGGGAAGACTTCCAGCGGGTAATCGCCAAGCCCAAGATTCCTTTGATCGGCGTAGCTTCCCAGTTTCTCTTTTTACCAGCTCTGACTTGGGTATTGGTCAATATTTTGGAGCCCTGTCCCAGTATGGCTTTGGGGATGTTTTTGGTAGCGGCTTGCCCGGGCGGCAATGTTTCTAACTTTTTGGCCCTGCTTTCAAAAGCAAACGTGGCCCTATCGGTTTCCCTTACTGCGATCGCTACAGTCTTATCAATCTTCATGACACCGCTCAATTTTACTTTTTGGGCAAGCCTCTACCCACCAGCGGCTCAGATGTTATATGAGGACATTGATATGGATCCTATCTCGATTTTCATCAAAGTTCTTCTAGTCTTAGGCCTTCCCTTGGCATTAGGTATGTGGACCGCAAGTAAGCTTCCCAAGTTCACAAAAAAGGCGCTCAAACCGATTCAAGCATTGTCGCTCCTAATTTTTGGCGGCTATGTCGTAGCAGCTATCGCAGGTAATTGGGAGTTTATTTTAAAGTACGTGCCTTACGTGATCGGCATTGTATTCCTTCACAATGCTTTGGCACTATTAACGGGCTACCTTAGTGGTTATCTAGTAGGAGCTCCGCAAAGGGACCGCCGCTCTATTAGTATTGAAACTGGAATCCAAAATTCAGGCGTTGCCCTCGTTCTAGTTTTTGGAGCCTTGTTTGATGGTTTGGGAGGTATGGCACTGATCGCTGCTCTATGGGGCGTCTGGCATCTCTTAGTGGGTATGAGCTTAGCGACCATTTGGTCTAGAAGAGAGCCAGCCGTACTCGCCGAAAGCTAATTTCCCACAATATCTATATCTTTGCGGCCATAGCGTTCTCCTATGTCCACATACTCCAAAACATACCGGGTACTGAGATACTTGATCATCTATCCCATGATCAAGGGCTTCTACCGCCATATACAAGTCAAAAATTACAAGAAGGTACCGAACGATCAGCCCGTAATCTTTGCGGCTAATCACCAAAACGCTTTGATCGATGCCTTGAATGTGATCTATGCAGCTAATCACAAGCGACAGGTAACTTTTTTGACGCGCTCCGATGTCTTTAACCATCGGTTTCAGTGGATCATGTTGGGGCTGTTTAAGATGCTACCCGTCTATCGTCAAAGAGACAATCTGCCCAACATCAGAGAGAAAAACGCAGAGATTTTTGATAAGTGTGTAAAAATACTGGAGCGTGACGACGTGATCTTATTGTTCCCCGAAGGGAACCACGACCGCACTCAACGTATCCGACCCTTGAAAAAAGGGATCGTACGCATTGGTTTTCAAGCAGCAGTGGAGAGCAATTATGAGAAGGACATATTTGTGGTGCCGCTGGGTTTGAACTATACCAATCATATCAAGTTTCACCGTGATCTTCTCATCACCTTTGGTGATCCTATCAATCTGAAAGACTACTACGCCCAACACCAGGAAAACGAGTCGAAAGGCCTAACCAGTGCTTTAAAAGACATTCGCCAGGGGATCGCTAATCAGATCGTCAACATTCGTAACAAGGAGCATTATCCGCTCATCCATGGTGTTCAGCAGATTTATGCGCCAGAGCTAAGCGTTGCCCGAGGGGCCCATAAAAATGACCTCTCCGCTCAGCTAGCAGCTTCACAAGAAATAGTTAGCAAACTGGAAGCTGCAGTAGCAGAAAATCCAGAGCAAGCTAATGAGCTCCTAGCTAAGATGAGCAGCTATGAAGAGGGCCTTAAGGAGCTAAAAATCAGAGACCACACCATCGCCAAAGGTCCGCATGGCTTGTTAAAAATATTTGGGCAGGAATTACTGCTACTATTGGGACTCCCCTTCTTCCTTTTTGGCCTGATTAACAATTACTTACCCTATAAACTAAGTTGGATCCCCGCTCGTAAATTTTTCAAAGACGATCACTTTTACAGCTCTATCACGGCTTTAGCCGCCTACTTTATCTTTCCGATTTTTTATCTACTGTTGACCATTATCGTTTGGGTCGCAAGTGGAGATTTCGGGGCCGCCATGCTCTATTTAGCCGCGGCTTTGTTCACGGGTCGCTTTGCTATCAGGTATTCAGAATGGGTAAAAAAATGGTGGGCCACTTGGCGTCATAATCGCCTGACAGCTAAGAAGGATCAGACTCTGTCCAAGATTACCAACATTCGCAAGGAATTACTTAGCTGGGCTAAAGAGGTAGTAGGCAAAAAAGCTGCTAAAGAAGAATCCATTAAAGCATAAGTCCCAAAATAGAAAAAAGCGAGGGGGGGCTGAATCCCTCGCTTGAAATCTCAGCCAGCGCTAGCGTCGCAAAACTTGAGCTAGCTCTTGGCCAAAACCTTTTCTATTATCTCATGATGACGAGGCGCTGTACCTCCTGAAACACATCATTTCTGACGGTGATGAAGTATAGGCCAGGTGTCAAATGACTGACATCCAATTCCTTTTGATGAATCCCTTGATCGGCGGGCACCTTGTCTTCGATGACCACACGCCCAGTAGCATCTACTACTCGAATGAAGCTGGCTTGGTCAATATGGTAGGAGAGTTCTAAAGTTACTTTCTCGCTGGCGGGGTTTGGATATACTTTCCAATTGTTGGAGGCTGCTGAAACAGGCTCATAAATCAGGTCATTGTTGAGTTGACGAATCCTCAGTTTATCAATAGCTATATCACTGCGATAGCCTGAGCCAATGCTTGCCTTGATTCGCAAATGAATTATCTGTCCAGCGTAGTTGCCTAAATTGATTTTTGCTTGTCGCCACTTCTTACCTTGGTTGCCCGATTTGATCCAAATCAGGTTCCAACTTTGGCCTCCATCGGTACTGACCGAGACGCCCAGCGATCCCATCTGACGACCGT
>CAZHOC010000407.1:0-5575 GCA_964534295.1 uncultured Bacteroidia bacterium
CCTAGCAAGATTAGTAGCGCATGATTTATATGCTAAGTATGAGTGCCCGATTGATCAAATCAAGGTAGCGCCCGATTCTCACTCTTGGGCAAATTACGTGCTTGGAGTGATCGCCCAGCTGCAAGAAAAAGGCTTTACATTTGGGGGTTTCGACCTCGTCTTTAGCGGCGATATCCCGAGAGGTGCTGGATTGTCCTCTTCTGCCGCCTTAGAGTGTGGCGCTGGGATGGCCATTAGTGTTTTATATGACCTAGCGGTCGAACGCTGGCCCCTAGTCAAAATGGCTCAAAAGGCTGAGCATACCTATGCCGGCGTACGTTGTGGCATTATGGACCAGTTTGCGAGTACGTTCGGCAAAGCCGAACAAGTAGTTAGACTCGACTGCCGCTCTTTGGAGTATGCTTATTTCCCGCTACAAATGGAGGACTACAAAATTGTCCTTTGCAATACCCAAGTAAGCCATTCGCTCGCCTCTAGTGAGTACAATACCCGCAGAGAGGAATGCGAGAGAGGCGTTTCTCTACTAAAAGAAATTGATCCCAATATCAATAGCCTTAGAGACGCCAGTCTCGAGCAAATTGAAAGTATAAAAGATAAGATGAGCGCTAAGGTTTATGACCGCTGCCGTTTTGTCGTCGCTGAAAATAAGCGCGTGTTAAACGCTTGTGATGCGCTCAGTGAAGGAGATCTAAATACCTTTGGGGATTTGATGTATGCCTCGCATGATGGCCTAGAAAACCTATATGAGGTGAGTTGCCCAGAGCTGGACTTTTTAGTCGCACAAACCCATGATGACCCTAATGTATTGGGTGCGAGGATGATGGGAGGAGGTTTTGGCGGCTGTACAATTAATCTCGTGAAGTCTGATGCTGTTGCCGCTTTTCAATCAAGAATGAAGTCGTCCTACAAGGCTCAATACGATACCGAACTTCCTATTTACATTGCCAGCCTAGTCGATGGGGTAGGGCCTCTGTAAGCTTTTATGCCGCTGCTTGAGCGCGGTGGACGTAGCAGAATCCATTCTCTTTAGCCTTATTGCGACATTGGCGCCCGCTCAATGTTGTTGCCTGGCACTGAGCAGACGCTTCTGTCTGTAATTGTGGTGTTGCTTTTTCAACTGTTTTTTGTGGGGCCACCTTGGCTTCAATTGCCTTTGGGGCCACTTTAGCCGGAGTTTTTACGCTCTTTTTTTCCGTTGCTTGCTTACGAGGCTTTTTTTTTAGTTTAATGACTTTAGTAGGCTTCGCTTTCTTAGCCTTCACTTTTTTCTTGGCTTTTGCCTTAGCTTTAGCCTTTGCAGCGGCTGCTTTTTTCTTCTTCTTGGCTGCTTCTTTTTTCTTCTTTTCTGCCTTTGCAGCTTTGTCTAAAATGGACTGTAGTTGCTTTTTGCTCAAGGTTTTACCCAGCTTTTTGAGCAGGTTTTTTTTCTTAGCCATATGGGTTGGTTAAATTTTGGTTTACATAAAGGTAACATTAAGTTAATATAAGGACAAGTTTTTCGTTTGTAAATAAAATACCAATCGGTATATTTGTATTGAGATTATATCCCTGATATGTCCAAATCTGAAGAAACTAAGGCATTTATCATTCGAAAAGCGGCACCTATCTTTAATACCAAAGGGTATGTAGCTACTTCTTTGAAGGATATTACTGATGCTACCCAAATGACCAAAGGAGCGATCTATGGTAATTTTGGTAGTAAGGAGGCCGTAGCGATTGCGGTACTTGAATACACAGCGCAAAAAATCTTCGGCTTAATGGGGAAAATGGTGCGAAATGCGACCAATGCACCTGATAAGCTGCGAGCGATCCTCGATTTCTATGAAAGTTACATCACCAATCCACCTATCGAAGGAGGTTGTCCTATCCTCAATACTGCCATAGAGGTAGATGATGGTAATCCAAACCTCAGATTGAAGGTGACGCGCATGCTTGAAACGCTGCATAGCTCTATGTTCAAAATTCTGCAAAGAGGAATCCGTGAAGGGCAAGTAAAGCCTGATATCGATATTGAAGCCTTTGGTTATATGTTTGTGGCTTCCCTAGAAGGTTCCATCATGATTGCAAGAGTGCAAGGAGATATTCGCAGCTATATGATCATAAAGAAACAGCTTGAAAAGCAGATCCAAGAAATCAGTTTATAAAGCCCTTCAATTTTTTTTTGACCATTAATATACCGATCGGTATATATTGAAAATACAAAGCCTATGAACACTCAAAAATTGCTCCCATTACTACACCTTTACTTGGCCACTGTGGGCAATATTGCTCCCAAAAGAACCAATTATGCGCTCTGGAAGCTGTTTTCTAAGCCTAAGCGGAGAAGCTCTCGTCAAGGGGCGCCCGACGATCTATTGTCCCAAGCAATCGAACTAAAGCATAGCTACAAAGGCCATCATATCAATGGCTATATGTGGGGGCAAGGGGCCAAACAAATACTCTTGGCGCATGGCTGGCAATCTCATGCGATGGATTTCAAATATCTGATTCCAGCTTTGGTCGAGCAGGGGTATCAGGTGATAGGCTTTGATATGCCAGCTCATGGAGATTCTGAAGGGAAAATTGCGCATCCTCCTGCCTTCAGTGATGTCTGGTCTGGCCTTTTGCAAAAACTCGGGACTCCATATGCGATTATCGGCCATTCGATGGGTGCCAATGCCATGACCCATGTGCTCAGTAGTCGTTGGGAGGGACCTGCGGTCGAACGCTTTGTTGCTTTGGCGCCGCCAACTGATCCCCCTAGCTTTTTTTACTACTTCTGCCAGAAATTAAAGCTCAGTGATGCGAGGGCAAAGGAGTTGATTGCGATGACGCAGGAGATCACTGGCTTTGCCCCCCAGGAGTTTGTGATGTTTGACCGCTTCGCGGAACTCAAAGCCGAAAAGGTCATGGTAGCCTACGATAAGGACGATCAAACCGTTCCCCGCAGGGAGATGCTAAAACTCAAAACTGCCTGGCAAGGAGCCGAATTTATCGAAACAGAGGGGCTCAAACATAACGGACTTCTCAAAGACCAAGCACTTCATACACGAATCCTACATTTTCTCGCGGCTTAAATATTTCACTCAACCGATGAATTATCATGAATATTAAAGTCAGTCCATTCGAATACGAAAATCTCGTTAGAGAACTCTACTACCGTGATCTTAGGCAATTAGAGGGCTTAGATCGCGAACAAGCGGCTATTCAGACGCTTTTGACCTACCGATATCGCAGCCATAAACTCAAGACTTTGCTCAATCAGGGCAAAGCACTTTGGCAACTATTATTTCTTTAAAAGCGTGAATTTTTCCCAAAAAATAGACATCTCGCAAGCATTTTGAGAGAATTATGGTATTTTTGACGCAATGCGAAAAATTGCCATTTCGGACATTCACGGCTGCTCAAAAACCTTCCGCGCTTTGGTGGAAGAACAGGTAGTCTTAGAGCAGGATGATGAACTCTATTTACTCGGGGATTATATAGACCGTGGCCCTGATTCGAAAGGGGTACTCGACTACATTATGGAGTTGCAGGAAGCAGGTTACAGTGTGAACTGCTTGCGGGGAAATCATGAAGAAATGCTACTGGATGCCGCCAATAAAACGGGGGACGTCGAGATCTGGCTTTTCAATGGCGGTAAAGAAACTCTCGATAGTTTTGGTACCAATGACATCGCAGGTATAGACGAAAAATATTACCGCTTCCTCCGCAACTTGGCTTATTACTTCGAAGTGGACGATTATATCCTCGTTCATGCTGGGCTCAACTTTGTTGGTAAGCAGCGGGATGAAAATGAGGATAATTTCCTATGGAAGCTGCATAACCCTTTGCGAGACCTCCACAGTATGATGTGGATCCGCTATTGGTACAAGGATATTGATTGGAAATGGCTCAATGGCCGCAAAATCATTCATGGTCATACCCCTGTCACCAATGATGATATCTGGGATATGTACGATCTCTTTCCCCAAGACCAGGTATTGGATATCGATAATGGTTGCTTCGCTAAATCTTCTCCCGGCTTAGGTCAGCTTTGTGCTTTTGATATGGCCAGGGTGGAGCTTTACTTCCAAGACAATATTGACTAGCCCCAAAGGAGAGAAGCGTTCCCCGATTTAGGGCTACTCCTAAGCCTACCAACTAAAGTCAATAGAAAAAGGTGGCAAAAACCCTAACTTCTTCAGCATGAAGCCCCGCCCAAAAGTAAGCGTCCAAAAAGTCAGAGAATATACAGGCCATAAAGGTTCAGTCTATGCTATGGCAATCGACTCCGCCGAACGATATCTCTATAGCTCAGGAGATGATGGTATCGTAGCGCGATGGGACTTACAGAATGCAGAAGATGTAGGGGAAGGCGTTCTGAGAATCGGAAATGCTGTATTTAGCCTTTTGGTGATAGATAAGTATAATCTACTGGTGGCGGGTACTAGCGATGGAACCCTCTATTTTGTAGATCTTAATGGCGGTGGGATTAAGCACACTTATCGCAAGACGGAGTTCCGAGTTTTTGATCTGTGGTATGATCCTGAGTATGATTATCTCTGGTTTCTCCAGGCAAAAGGTTGGTTAGGGGTTATTTCCCTAGATACCTTTGAAGAGGTTGGCTATCAACAGATTGCGCAAGAGAATTTGCGTTGTATCGTCCCTGCTCCTTTCGCAGGAGAGGTGTTAATCGGTGCCAGTGATGGGCGAGTCAGACTGCTGGAAAAACAGTCAGGGAAAGTAAAGCAAAGTTGGGTGGCCAATGAGCCCTCGGTCTTTGGTTTGGGAGTAGTGCCTGATACAAATTACCTCCTTAGTGGGGGCAGAGATGCGCATCTCAAACTTTGGGAATGGCAGGGTAAGTATATTCCGGTACAGGCGGTGGCAGCCCATATGGGAACGATCAATCATATGGCCTTGTCTCCCGATAGCAAATATATAGTTACGGCTAGTAGAGATAAGACCATTAAGCTTTGGGAAGCTGCTACATTACGCTTGTTGAAGGTAGTGGATGCCGCTAGAAATGAGGCTCATAAGCACAGCGTAAACAAAATAAAGTGGTTAAAATCAGATAATTCCGTAATTTCGGGTAGCGACGACAAACGAATAATCCGCTGGCATTTTAGTATAGAGACATGATTACGCCCATTGAAATCCGGCAACAAGCTTTCAATAAAAAACTCCGTGGATATGATCCCGAGGAGGTAAAAGGCTTTTTGCAAGGCTTGTCTCAAGAGTGGGAGAGTCTAAGGGAAGAGAACCGCAGTCTGAAGGAAGAGTTAGAGCGAACTAAAGCCAATTATCACGCACTCAAGGAAGTGGAGGATATGCTACACAAAACCTTGATGCAGGCTGAGCGTTCTTCGAAGGATACCCTAGAAACCGCTCGTCAAAAAGCAGAGCTAAAGATCCAAGAAGCAGACTCGCAAGCGGCAGAGATTATTCGCCGAGCTATCAAAGATCGTGAAGACCTACAAAAGGAGATTGGTGATCTATTCAAGCAGCGAGAAGAAGTGCTCATGCAATTGCGGGTTTACCTAAAAACTCAGCTTGAACGACTTGACTCTTTTACGCCTTCGGATCTACTTCCTACCAATAGCTACAGCACCTT
>CAZHOC010000408.1:0-5549 GCA_964534295.1 uncultured Bacteroidia bacterium
ATATAAAATTTTGCTGTTGTGGAGGCAAAGGTAAGGGATTTTAATCGAAGATGATACGGTACAAGCCCACTAGATAGATGATCTTTTTAAATCCTTGTCTCATCCTCGAGCATATCCATATATTGAGGAAAAGAAAGCGATGAAACGAATCTGGATCAGCTGTTTGGTATTATTGGTATGTGGTATCAATCTTCAAGCTCAGGATGCCTTAAAAGCTAAAGATAAGGCCGCTATTTTGAAAGCCTTACAAGATCAGCAAAAGGCTTGGAACCAAGCTGATATTCCTACTTTTATGGAGGGATATTGGAAGTCAGACTCCTTAGTGTTTGTGGGGGCGAGTGGTCCCCAATATGGTTGGCAGACTACGCATGATAATTATTTCGTCCGCTACCCAGACAAAACGGCCATGGGCCAATTAGAGTTTAGCGTTCTCCGACTGGAGAAACTAGGCTCAAAAAGCGCCTTTATGATAGGGAAATGGTATTTAACCCGCGAAATAGGAGATGTGGGTGGGTACTTTACCTTGGTCTGGAAAAAGATAGATGGCAAGTGGTTGATCGTAAGTGATCATACCAGTTGAATCGCTAGGAAATGGCTGCCTTGCCTATATGCTTTAATGCTGCGGCTAATTGGTCGATTTCGGCTTTTTGGTTATAGAAGTGAATACTAACGCGGATGTTGCCGCCACGGAAGGCTACATCTATCCCTTGTTCGCTGAGCGCTTTGACGATTTCCTCAGTTCCCTTGATAGACATTATGCCAGAGCGGAAGGTCGGATTGTAGGTAGATACTATCGGCCAGTCTATCCGTTTGAGTTCCTCGAATAGGTAATTACTTAGTTTGAGAACGCGTTCGCCGATGGCGTCTAAACCAATCTCTTCTAATTCGTTCCAAGCTTGCCCGAGGGCGATTAGGCCTGGGTAATCGTGATGTCCAGCTTCCATACCAATGGGGGGCAGGGTAGTGGTGCTGGGCTGTTGCCCATCTTTTAATAAGAATAGGTTACTAGAACCGGCTACGGGCATTTCGCCTCCTTGCCATACCTTTTCTGAGACATACATGACTGCATTGCCAAAGCCAGCGGTGGGCCATTTGTAGCCACTCGCGATGAAGATATCAACAGGCGTTTCACTCAAATCGATGGGGAGCATTCCCCAAGATTGGGTAGCATCTACGACGAGGCAAATATTAGCCTGTTGGCAAAGCTGACTTAGTTCTACCAAGGGAAGGGCATAACCAGTGAGCCATTGAACATGGCTAATGGCTAGGATATCTGGTTGGAACTCTTGAATATGCTTCCAAAGCTTGCTAAGCGGAATACTTCCATCGGCTTCGGGTGCGCACAGTTCACATTGGTATTGATTGATTTGCCAAGGTAAGGTAACCGAGGCGTAGTCTTGATCAATCAGGAGTACCTTTTTGCCTCTGCCCAATAGATTGGCGGCATAATTCATTCCAACGGTAAAGTTGGGTACGAGTGCAAGCTGAGAGCTAGGTATTTTGAGGCTAGCAGCGAGGTTTTTGCGGGTGCTTTCGATTTGGGCTTCCCAGTCCCAACGATGTAGGCCACCACTATTGAGGAGATCATCCCAAAATAGCTGTACAGCAGCTTGAGTGCCTGTAGAAACGAGGCCGCAGGCGGCAGTATTAAGGTATATACGGTTTTGTAAAGCGGGGTAGCGAAGGCGTAGATCGTGCCAATTCATCGTAAGGTGTAGGCTTTGGTTTGCTGCAAAGATAATAGATGAAGTGCGAAAGCAAATGGTACTAAGAAGGCTGGCAACCAAACAAAGGGGAACTGAGCTACGATTTCGTTGGAGGGTTCATTCATGAACTGGCGGAAAGGAGTCGGCATGGATAAAATGGCCATGCTAACGATGACCAACAATAATAGCAGACCCACATAATTGTAGAGGCGAAGCCATCTCAGCGGATGCCGGATACCTCGATACATAAAAACAGCCAATAGAAGGCCCAGAATGCCGGAGAAAATATCAAAGTTGTAGCCTTCGAAGGTAAGTTGTTGGGGGAGTACGCTAGCCGCGAATAATAGCCATAATAATATCTCCACGATGATGCGGAAGCTTTGAGCAGCAGGAAGCCAAAATAAGGGTATGCCCGCTAGGATTTCTTTGGTTGAGCTTTGCCTAACCCAAATAATGATCCCGATAATAGGGACTGTCAGGTTGATAAACATGGGGGGCGGTAAGGTCTCAAAATTGCTGAATACTCCTAAATGTGCGAGCGTTCCGGTGAAGCCGAACCAAAAAAGGAGGATGGCGGTACTGATATAAAGATAACGGGATTGGCGTTCGGCGAGCCAGCCGGTCTGCTTTAAACCATAGCTCAAACCCCAGAGGAATAGACCTAGGCAAATAAGGCTGAGGGAGATAAAACCAATCTTGGCGAGTAGTAGGTAGCTCATAGCGTCCTTTTGGCCAATATAGGTTCCAGCAATTGTAAAAGAAAAAGGTCGACCCATCAGAGATAGATCGACCTTCTTAAATAAGAGGTAATTTCTTTACAGTACAACAACTGAGTTCTCAGCGCCAAATGGAGATGCTACATACTTATCAGCTGCATCATCATTGGTCCAAGTTTCTCCGTCGATGAGGTAACGAAATTGGTATTCGTTTCCTTTGTCTAGTTCTACGGTCGTGGTGAAGTCTCCGCTCTTAAGCGGCTTCATTGGCTCGGCGTCTTTATTCCATTCGTTGAAATCGCCGACTAGTGCTACTTCTTTAGCTGCAGTTGCTACTCCTTTAGGTAGGCGGAAAGTAACTTTCACTACAGGCTTACTTTTTAGTTCTTTTTTCTTAATGCTCATAAAATCCTTAATTACACTACTAACTAATAAGCAGCAAACTTAACAAATAAATCATTGATTTGTTAAGAATAATGTAACCGGAATGTTAATTTTTTGAAAATTTGATACCAAAAATAAGAAAATATGAGAATTCAGTGAATTTTAGGTATCAATAATGGCGGAAAAGAACGCTGCAAATATAACTCTCCCGCGGAAATGGCGTACTATATTTTGGGTTAAAAAAGTGAAAAAATATCTTGTGTTTTAATCTTTTTTACTACCTTTGGCCCACGCAAATGGAGAGGTGGGTGAGTGGCTTAAACCAGTAGTTTGCTAAACTGCCGTACCCATACCGGGTACCGCGGGTTCGAATCCCGCCCTCTCCGCCACTAAGACTTTAATTATTTCTAAATCACCGAATACAATTCGTACTCGGTGATTTTTGATTTTTGAAGTCCGATTTTTAGTTTTTTATGTTATTGAAACATCCTAGACCTAATCGAGGTGCATCTATTAAATTGGTCTCAACCATAAAAACTTGAATCACAGCACAATTTCTCTCAAGATCTATTTCTATCTCTGTCCAGGGAAATCCCAAAAGAATGAGGAAGAACCTATTTATTAGCGTACTTATCATCTCTTGTAAGCCTGAGTTACAAGCTAATAATTCGCCTTGGTCTGGAAGAGGAGGTCTCCGATCAAGTCTTGTATTATCAAGACCTGTTTCATGCTTGTATCAATGATTTTATTTATGGCGTTTTTTGAGTAAAGTTTGTTTGGCGAAGAGGCATTTTTAATGCTAGCTTGTGTAAGCTTTGTAAGAAAGTCATGATGAGATAAACACTAGAACAAAAGCTGCAGAGATCACTTAGGATGTTTATACATGAGCTAAGGCAACTCTTGAAAAAGTTATAGTCTAATTATTTTGGAAAAAAAATAGAGAACCCATATATTAGAAATGAATTGGTTAACCAATTACCAATTTCATAAAATATCGAAAATAGTTCTTATGTCTAATTTGTTAAATAATTTCAATGAGATAAAGATTGAGAGTCCAATTGAGAAAATCATGCGGCAGATAAGAGAACTTATCTCTTCTGGACACTTGAAACCAGGTGACAAATTGCCACCCGAAAGAAAACTCGCTGAAAAATTAGGTGTAGGAAGAAGTCATGTTCGGGAGGCGATTAGAAAGATGGAGTTCTATGGAATTTTGAAAACCCTCCCTCAAAGTGGGACCATGGTTGCAGGAATGGGTATCACCGCTTTGGAAGGTCTTATTACTGATGTATTGAAGATGGATAACTCAGACTTTGCCGCTTTGGTGGAGACTCGAGTTATACTCGAAAAACAAACCGCCTACCTCGCAGCAGAGAGAAGAACCGACGAAGACATTACCAATATTAGCAAGGCACTCGATGCCTATATTGAGAAAGTAGAAGAGGGAGAACAGGCCATCGAGGAAGATCTGGTGTTTCATTTGGCGATCGCTGAAGCCAGTAAAAACTCCGTGTTAAAATCACTAATGCTTATTATTACCCCTGACATTATTCACAATTTTAATAAGCTCGACATATGTAAAGATGGAAACATCTCCAAAGCTCTAGAGGAACATAAACTAATTCTGGAGCATATAGTAAATCAATCCCCTCAGCTGTCCTCAGAAGCAATGTCGACTCATCTTCAGGACGTATTAGACTATAGTATTTCATTACGCAAATCATCCCCTTTTTAAGGATTTCATGGACAATGATTCTACAGAAGGATCGCTGGTTTTTAATACTTATCCCGGATCTTCTATCCTCCCCCCCCCCTTAAAAAAATCTTCTATTTGCATACCGAACTTTGGGAACAAATGGTTCCTGGAAGCGATGGTACTAACTGGCCCTTTGTAAAGTGGGAGATGGATCAGGGAAACACTGCTATCTGGTCCAGAGATATCAAGTGATGATTCAGGACAGCTGCCTAGGGCCCTCATTATGCAGATATACGCCAGGTTGAAAGCCGAACATCGAGATCTGATTTAGGAAGATGATAAAAATGCCCCTGTTAGATAGATTAATAGGTGATTAGGAAGGTTCGTATCAAAATCAAGGAAATCAAGGACATTCATGCTGCCTATACAAAAATTTTTCCCAGAGTGTCTGGACAGATGATGCCGGACATGCTTTCACTGATATGGTGGGGACTGATAAGTTCACGCTCGAAGAAGTCGCTTCTTCAGGTAGATTGGAAGTGAGTTTAAATGGGAGTTAAACAGTGGGCAATGAAGATATTCATGTGGAAAATAACGGGCGTCTTATGTTCCTGCCTTCACCTTGATCACGATATCAGTGGGGCTCGGCGTCTTAGCAATATTCTTCTAAACCAAGCAGATTAGATTCGTTTACAATCCAATCTAACTAAAGCATAAATCAATTTTTCTTTAACAGAAAATCAATATGGACAATAATAGAATTGCAATAATTACTGGCGCCACTGGTGGTATTGGCTTCGCAGTAGCAAAAAGATTAGGTAAAGATGGGTTCACAGTGGTGTTAAATGGTATCGAGGATGAAGAAGGCGCGAAAAGAGTTGAAGAACTTATCGCTGAAGGAATTGATGCTGAATATTGTGGATTCGATGTTACCCAAGAGGAGCAGGTAACTGCAAACATCACTAAAATTGGAGAAAAGTATGGTAAGATAGATGTATTGGTAAACAATGCTGGAGGATTAGGTGGGAGGTCGCGTTTTGAAGAAAT
>CAZHOC010000409.1:0-5546 GCA_964534295.1 uncultured Bacteroidia bacterium
ACAACTATACGGACCACCTAATCTCCGTAGTGCATGTAGATAATATTGGCTCAGCCAATGTGGCTCGCAAAAATGGTATGAGCATCGAAAAAAGCCTGCCTGATTTTCACGGGGTACCCGTCAATATATTTCGGGTAGACAAATAGTAGAGACGCAACATTTTGCGCCTCATAAGATTACAAAAATTGATAAGCGGGATAAGCGTTCTGCGCAGCAGTAAAAAACAAAAAAAATAAACACGGAGGCACGGAGACACAGAGGCTTTGAGACTTTATCAATTATTATTTTGCTGATCGGCCCAATAAGCCAAGCCTAATTTGATCTTTTCGTAATCGACTTGGCCTCCCAAAAATTCATAATAGGGCTTGAGTTCCTCACGTTTACCGAGACGCGTAACAGCCTCCCCAATTTGCGCAAGCTCTTGGCGATTGATTAAGGATGAAATGTTAACTTCATAGCCATCCTCAATCAGGCGAGCAAGGTGGGTATACACGGTTCTAGCAGATATCTTGCGGGCTTGCGCAATCTCGTCTGGGCTTTCGCCCTGCTGGTACATATAGTAGGTCTGCAAATAAGTACTGCCGGTCGGTTTGAAACCAAACTGCCCACTTTGGATCTCTTCAAAAATAAACTTAAGGATTCGTTGCCTAAAGGCATTGCCATACTGTTTATTCTTAGCCTCCCCTACCCCTTCAATATTGAGCATAGCAGCCTGATTAGTAGGCATTTGCTCAGCCATTGCCTTGAGGGTTTTATCCGTAAAAATTAGATAGGGCGCCATATCAAATCGCTTCGCAATTCGACTGCGGAGATCGCGAAGATTTTGAAAGAGTGCTTCCTGAAAAGCTTCCTTTTTGGATTGGGGCCGGGCTTTTTCTTGGCGGGCTTTAGTACGCTCTGTATAGGTTTGAAAATGTACCATTTGGATACTTCTCTGCCCTTTGAGTACTTCCCAACTTCCTTTGGTCAAACGCAGTACATTGCCTTGATCGTAAGCGATTTCAAGCAGACCTAGGTGCAGTAATTGTAGGATAATCTCTTGCCATTGGGCCTGGGGCATATCTGATCCCGCGCCATAAGTTTTCACCTCATGTAGCTTGCGTTCGAAAATCTCCTTACGGGCCGAGCCACGCAACACATCAATCAGGAGAGAAATCCCCACAGTTTCTTTGGAGCGAGCGACTGCAGAAAGGGCCTTTTGGGCTAAGACAGTCCCATCAAACTGTTTTGGAGGGTTTTCACACACATCACAATTGCCACAATTCTCTGACTGGTGCTCTCCAAAATAGCTGAGCAAGATCTTGCGGCGGCAAATGGCAGCTTCTGCATACTGCTGCATACGGTCCAATTTGGCGAGTTGAATTTCAGGTTGCCCGCTGTCTTCCGCAAATTGACGCAAACGCATCACATCTGCATAGCTATAAAAAAGCAAGGTCTCTGTCGGTAAACCATCCCGTCCTCCTCTACCGATCTCTTGGTAATAGCCCTCAATATTTTTGGGCAGATTATAATGAATCACCCATCTGACATTTGACTTATCAATCCCCATCCCAAATGCAATGGTTGCGCAAATGATGGAGGTTTCATCTTTAATAAAATTCTCCTGTACCTTGGCCCGAAACCTAGGCCCTAGACCGGCATGATAATAGGCAGCATCGATACCTGCATTATTGAGTTTTTCACTTAGCTTTTCGGTCTCTTTACGGCTGAGACAGTAAATGATGCCGGATTGGTTGGGGCGGACATTGATAAAGTTGCGGATGACCTGAAAGCGATTTTGCCCGGGTAAAACGTTGAGACTTAGGTTGGGACGGTCAAATGAAGCCACAAATTGTCTCGGCGCATTTAGCCCCAATTGATGCACAATATCGCGACGGGTGAGTTTATCAGCCGTTGCTGTTAAGGCAATCACCGGCACTTGTGGGAAGCGTCTTTTGAGAAAGCTGAGCTTGGTATACTCAGGTCTAAAATCATGTCCCCAAGAGGAGATACAATGCGCCTCATCGATGGCAAAAAGGCTGATTTTGACACTACTAAGAATATTCATGAAGTCTGAAGAAACCATCTTCTCGGGCGAGACATAAAGTAATTTTATGTCTGCCATTAAGGCATCTTCTACGACTTCTTGCTGTTGTTTGTAGGTTTGGGCACTGTTTAGAAAGGCGGCTCGGATACCATTGGCTTTAAGACCTTCAACTTGGTCTTTCATAAGCGAGATCAAGGGGGAAACCACCACGCACATTCCGCTCATCACCACCGCTGGAATCTGATAACAGATCGACTTTCCTCCCCCTGTCGGCATCAATACCAAGCCATCCTGTCCTGCTAGTACAGATGCGATGATTTCGTCCTGGAGAGGACGGAATTCATCATAACCAAAATATTTTTTGAGTGCGTCCTTTGCCGCTTGCATTTCCATCTACACAAAGATACAAATGCCTGCAGTCATTTTTGGTATGTGGAGAGACCAAACTTGAGCTTTATCGTCTGTAATTTACCTACCTCTAAGGGTCCAGCTCTTCCTCATCTAGCTCTCCTTCTCCTCCCATCTCTCCTATTTCGATAGGATCTTTTGCTTGCACTTCTTTTACTGAAATTGCCTGACCATCTATCCATTCACCATTTAGCTCACTGATAGCTTCATTGGCTTCGTCTTCATAGGTCATCTGTACATAGCCAGTAAAAGTGTCCTTATCAGGATCTGGCATATCATTGATTTCAGCTTCCTCTACATCACCAAATTCGGCGAACAAATCCCAAATATCATCAACGGAGGTAGAACGATCAATATTAGAAACGCGAATCAACATGACTCAAAAACAATACTTGAATTATACTTCCCAATTAGGTTCTTCTGATTCTTCATTATCATTAGCAACAGCAGAGGATTCTTCCTCCTCTTCGTCTTCATCCTTATCATCGTTTTCCACGACAAAAGGCTTGGGTTTGGAGGGATCAGGGTGTACGCTAAGATACTCATAAGAAGTTTCGATTTGCGCCACTACTCCATCCAATTCTTAACCATGTAAAGCTTCGATAGCCTCTTGAGCTGCTGCTTCACGCATCATAAAGACAAATCCCTTCGCAGCCGCAGTATCGCCCACGCCTCTCAGGATTTTTACTGATTCCACTTTAGCAAAGTCCTCAAAAACATCCTTAAGACGCGCTTTCGTCATCTTTGATGCCAGTGGAGAAACTTTTAAGCGTATCATCTTTACAACTTACATACTCGCCTGATAGACAGTATGTAGGAGGCATTTACTGGTTAAGAGGCTAGAAATATCGGGATTTTTCGTAATAAGTCAACTAATTTTTTTCAGACTTATTTTTTTTATTTCTGCTTCGCAGAACGCTTAGCCTTTCTGCGGTAAAAAGAATGCCCCATTATGGCTTTGAGCCTGATTTGATAAGCGTTCTCGGAGAGAATAGGAAAAATTATTTGCGCAAACACATTTTCCAAATCGTTTTATCCAGCCCACATTACATTTCAGGCTTGTGAAGTATTAAAATTTACTCTATATTCATAGCCAACTTGCAACAAATACTCTTGTTAAATCCTTTGCTCACTCATGAAAAATCTGCTTTTTCTGGCTTTGCTATTCACTAGCCAAGCTTTATTCGCTCAAAACGGTACTACTAGGGGGGATTTTCAAATCGATCGCATTGTCTTGATGGCTTTGCAAGAAGATTATCCCGGTGCTCGCAATATTGCGTGGGTCAAATCCAATCAAAACTTTGAAGCTCGCTTCCAGCATCGTCAATATGACATGCGGGTGATCTATTCAAAGGATGGATTATTACTTTTCGAAGAATTTGTCGTTCCTAAAGATCGATTCGAAAGCCTAAAACCTATTTGGGCTCATCTAGCGGAAACTTATCCCGGTTACAATTTAGAAGGGATCTACCTCTGTAATGCGATCTCTAAGGAGTATTATCGGGCTGAGATCAAATACCGCGGACAGACTCTCAAGTTGAAATATGACACAGAGAGCATGAAATTGCAGGAATAAAGAGTCCCCTGAAACAACCGTTCCCAGCTAGGTATTGCAAAAATCCGTATTAATCCACCGTGGAATTTTGCTAAAATGGGGATATGAAAGCCTTCTTAGATGAGGATTTTTTACTAAATAATCCTAGTGCCCAGCGGCTATACCACGAGTACGCAGCAAAGATGCCGATCATTGATTATCATTGTCATCTTTCTCCTGAAGATATTGCCGCCAATCGCCAGTTTCAAAATCTTACTGAGGTTTGGCTGGAAGGCGATCATTACAAATGGCGGGCGATGCGTACTCACGGCGTTGCCGAACGCTTTTGTACAGGGGATGCAGATCCCTACCAAAAATTTGCCAAATGGGCTGAAACAGTACCCTATACAGTTAGAAATCCTCTTTACCATTGGACCCACTTAGAGTTGAGACGGTACTTCGGGAAGGATGATTTACTGAGTCCTCAGACAGCTATCCATATTTATGATTCTTGCAGTGAAAAACTTCAAGAGTCAGACTTTCGAGTTTGGGGTCTATTAGAAAAAATGAAGGTCGAGGTGGTGTGCACTACCGACGATCCCTTAGACGATTTACAGGCTCATCAAAAGCTTGCCTCCTCAGAATTTAGTGCAAAGGTCATCCCTGCCTTCCGGCCCGACAAATGCCTTGCGGTTGATGATCCAGCATTTTTTAATCAATACTTGGACCGATTAGGGGAAATTACTTATTCAGATCTAGCGCATTACATAGATTTGATTAATGCTCTCCAACAGCGAATAGATTATTTCCATCAAAGGGGTTGTCGTGTTTCGGATCATGGTCTTAACACTATATACGCAGCGGACTTCAGCGATACGGCAGTCAACGCGATCTTCCATAAAATCCGTCTAGGCAATCAGCTTAGTCCTGAAGAAAAGGAGGTATTCCGCTCCTCAGTACTTTACCATCTTGGCCAAATGTATCACGCCAAGGGCTGGACCCAGCAATTTCATCTTGGAGCCCTCCGCAATAACAATAGTCGGATGCTTCGAACGCTTGGTCCTGATACGGGTTTCGATTCGATTGGAGATTGGAATCATGCAGAGGCGCTTTCTAAGTTCCTCGCCAGACTGGACAATAGCGATCAACTAGCAAAAACCATACTCTACAACCTCAATCCAAAAGATAATGAGGTGATGGCGACTATGATCGGTAATTTCAACGATGGTAGCATTGCCGGAAAAGTACAATGGGGATCAGGTTGGTGGTTCCTTGATCAAAAAGATGGGATGGAAAAGCAGATAAACACCCTCTCCAATATGGGTCTCCTGTCCCACTTTGTTGGCATGCTTACGGATTCTAGAAGCTTCTTATCCTATCCACGCCATGAATATTTCCGACGCATCCTTTGTAACCTCATTGGTCAGGATATGGAAAATGGGGAACTCCCACATGACTTCAACTGGCTTGGCAAACTGGTGGAAGATATTTGTTATAATAATGCTAGAAGCTATTTTGGATTCTATGAAAACGAATCTGAGCTACAATTAAAGTAAACTCAGAGCCACATACTGCTAC
>CAZHOC010000410.1:0-5544 GCA_964534295.1 uncultured Bacteroidia bacterium
AAAAGGAGCTAATGGTGATGTTGTGATTCCAATAAATGTGAATTCACTGAGTGCCGGCGTTTACCTGATAAAAGTTGTATTGGAGGATCAAAGCACTTATGAGCAGCGCTTGATTATTCGACACTAGCAAATGCCTTAGTAAAAGGTGTTAGTTGGATGAATCCATACTAAAGCACTAATAGTAAAAATGTCCTGCTCGTTTGATCGAGTAGGACTTTTTTTAGATATCTCTGGGTTCTAAATACCTTTTTGGGCGCCTGGGGCTAATTTTTACTGGCCTAAGTATTTTTATTTTTACCGCTGCGCGGAACGCTCATCTCTATCTAGATGAGGACAGAGATAAGCGTTCTGCGAAGCAGTAAAAAAAATAAAAATCTACCGCTTGAAGAGAAGGAGCTGAGCAATATTTATCCCTTTTCTTAACATCCTCTCCCTCCAGCCTAACTTAGTTTAAACTAACTTTTTCCTTAAGAATCGGATCTGCATAGATCTCGCGGAATACCCCTTCTTGTGCTTGATAGATCCTAGCCTTGATCGGTATTTGATTGAAAAATAGGCCTTCTAATTCAAGTTTCAACTCTTCCACTTTGGTTTTTAGATGGTAAGACGAAATAAGAAATTGGGGATCAGAGGTCTGCCACAAATCTTGAGAATATTCCTTTTCTTTTTTGACGAGGATATAAAAATCCCTAAGGCCATCTAGACCTAAAAAATCCTGTTTCCCCAAAGCATCGAGAACAATCTTATTCTTACTTGATAGCACAAAAGAGATTTCATTAATTCTTTTTGATTCGATCAAGTCGAAAATTTTGCCCACGGTTTCTGCATCAAAATTCAATGAGTTGCCTAGTGAAGTAAAGAAGTAATGCTCTCCACCAAATTCCTCACTGATTATGGATTCTATGCAATCGGTAGGACAAATAAAATATAGGGTCCTGCTCATCAAAGGTTTGTTTTTATCTCGAAAGCCTACTCTCTTGCTTAGAGACTTTTCATATCGATGACCTCAAAATTTCGGGCGTCAAAGTAATCATCCAAGCCATAATCAGTATTGATGATGATGCCGCCTAAGAGGGTGACTTTATCCGCTTTAAATTCGTTTTTGCACGTCTTTAAGTGATCGTGAATTTTCTGGTCAATAATATCATAAGTCGCCTCTGTGATTGCCTTTGCAGCATTATCCCCAGCTAAGATTTGATCTCTGAAAGGCAGCAAGCTCTCTTCCAGTTTCATTTGCTGATAATCATCCTCATTGATGATGGGTTTGTAACTACTATCCTGAAAACGGCTTAGGGCGAGCATTAAGGCTCCACATGAATTTCCAGTTTCTTCTTGACGCGGTCTATACATCTTGCCAAGATCTCCATCCAGGGTTACACCAATATGAGGGCCGTAAAAAATGAAAGCACTGCCTTCATCCGGAATGTGGTGGGCAAAGGCGGTCATACCAGTTTGGCCAGCAAAGGGTAATCCTCCTAAGCCTCCCATGATAAAGGGACCAAACAGGACATTGAAGAAGGTGGTAGAAGGGACATTTATATCATCTGAGCAGACAGAGGTCGCCATCAATACTTTTGAAACATCAATTTTGTGCTCAATTTGCATTCTTCCCAAATAATGGATGGAAGTATCTTTTGCATCCATGGCATTAGGAAAATGAGTTTTTACAATCTGATCGAATTTTCTTTGTAGCATGCTAAGTGCGTTTTTAGGAATGATTTTTTAGCAAATAGTAGGGGGAAGAAGTGCGATTCTCCCATTGCTAAAAATAATGATAAAATCCACTTATGCAACATTGTTGCATAAGTGGATTTTAATACTTCTATCTAATAACAAACTACTATTACATTGGATATACTCTTTGAACAGGCCAAGTATCCGCATAGCCACCTTCCCACTTTTTGGTAGCGATTTCTGCGTCGGTAGCTAGGCAGGCATCTAACTCCTCCCTAATCTGCGCTTCATTCATATCCTGCCCGATGAAAACGATTTCATTTTTGCGATCCCCAAAAGTCTTATCCCAGCCTGATTCTATCTCCTTTTGGTTTTCAATAAAGGAATAGTATTGGGTTCTTTTGGCAAATGGCATACTGCTCCACCATACACCGGCACTATCGGATCTGAGGGAACCTCCAGCCTGACTCCAAATCAATGCTTGGCTAGGGCGAGAAGCGATCCAAAATAGGCCTTTGCTGCGAATGATAGTGGCCGGAAAATAGTTTTGGAGATAATGCCAAAAGCGAGTGGGGTCAAAGGGTTTTTTTGCTCGATATACAAAGGAACCAATCCCGTACTCCTCTGTTTCAGGGGTGTGTTCTTCTTTATTTAATTCTTCGATCCAACCAGCGCTTTGTTCTGCCTCTTCGAAATTGAAGAGACCCGTATTGAGGATTTCCTGATAGTTTACATTGCTAAAGCTCGACTCAATGATTTTTGCGCCTGGGTTTAGCTTTTGAATGATAGATTTGAGTGTGCCAAGGTGCTCTTTACTGACCAAGTCTGTTTTATTTAGGATAATCACATTGGCGAACTCGATTTGATCGGTTAGCAAATTGACAATGGTGCGAAAATCACCTTCCATATCAGTTAGAGCTCGGTCCATCAAGGTCTCAGGACTACCAAAGTCTTTGAAGAAGTTAAAGGCATCCACTACCGTTACCATCGTATCGATGTAACTAAACTTAGAGAGATCGATACCATTATTTTCATCTACAAATGAGAAGGTTTGGGCAACAGGTACGGGTTCACTGATACCAGTGCTTTCTATAAG
The DNA here is from genome assembly GCA_964534295.1 of uncultured Bacteroidia bacterium. Lineage (GTDB taxonomy): Bacteria > Bacteroidota > Bacteroidia > J057 > J057 > JBCAWW01. The sequence goes on from CAZHOC010000410.1 coordinate 2,771, forward strand.
GAGATAGTCAAATCGATCTTCTTTAGCGAGGCGTTCGACTTCAACCATTAGATCTTCTCGAAGGGTACAGCAAATACAACCGTTGCTCATCTCTACTAACTTCTCTTCGGTTCTAGAAAGAGAGTTTTCATTCTTCACTAGCTCAGCGTCTACATTCACCTCACTCATATCGTTTACAATCACGGCTACTTTCAAGCCTTCCTTGTTATGTAAAACGTGATTAAGTAGGGTGGTTTTCCCGGCTCCTAGAAAGCCGCTCAATACCGTTACGGGGAGTTTACTGCTTGTATTCATCTTATTGTTTGGAGATCAAATGCGGATTAAGGTTTTTTCAATTCGACTTAAAATCGTCAAGTTTTAAGACTGATGATCATTAGACCTTCTTCCTCAGTCCCAATAATTGCTTTTTGATTTGACCGAATATTTTTGAGCTCAAAAATATTCGATTTCGTATTTGCAACATTATTGCAAAAATAATTATTTTGCATGTAAATGCAACACTGTTGCAGTATTTGCGGCCATGGAAAAACTCAATAAAACAAAACCACTTGGAGTCCTTTTAGAAGCATTTGAACAAACAGAGAATGCTATCTCTTTAGCGGATTTGTTAGAAAAGTTGAAGGACGAAATGAACAGGACAACTGTTTACCGTATTGTCCAGAGACTTGAGGCCTATGGAATACTTCATTCATTTAGGGGCAAGGATGGTCTCAAATGGTATGCGAAGTGTGCAAAATATTCTCTTAATCATCCTTTGGAGCATCATCCTCATCCTCATTTTCAGTGTAAAGAATGTGGCAAGGTTGAATGTATGTCCTTAGACATGCCTACACTATCTGTTCCAGACTACAAAATTGATTCAGCAGAACTTTTGCTGATTGGTCTGTGCAAAGATTGTCTCACAGACTAGGCTATTGACCTTGCTTTATTAGCGCTAATACCTAATTCCAGAAGCTGGCCCGATCGTTAGTGTCAATTCTAAGAAGGAGTCGTACTTCTCCATCATCTTCTATGGTGGGACTGCGATGTAGGACAGCATTCCCGTCAGGGAATAAGGCTCCTTTCAAGATGACCAGGTCTCCTGTTCTGGCTTGCTGTATTAGATGAGGATCAATATAATCTTCTTGGTAAGCTTTCCCTCTTTGTCTATCGAGTTGATCAGCCGCTTCGTTAGGCAACCAGAGAGTTCCAGGACCTATATAAGTACATAACAAGCGCAAGTAATTAATATCTGTATGGAACTTGCGGCACATATTGGTACTGATAGATGCCAACAATAATCGAAAAGTAGATGCCTTAGTTGTTTGTTCAAAGATATCTAAAGCCTTAACAATATCTTGGAGTAGGAGAGGGCATTGGGGAAGCTCCTTTTCAAAGTAATCTTCTAACTGGGATAAGAGGTCATTTTTTGAGCCGCTTAATTTACATTCTATTGTCTGATCAGCAAGCTGAGCAAGTTCCGTTTCTATAGAACCAATATCCCGCTGATAGATGGCAATATTTTTGGATTCATGCTTAATGTCCGCTAGGGCCTCGAGCTTTTGGCTAATGACAGCATTGGCATGTGTGTTTTCTGTGTTGATCATCCTAGTCTGTTTTTAAAGATTTTGGGCTTTTATTCTGATTCCTCTCTTGCGTCTCGGAGGATGTAATAAAATTCATCTGGATCATCATGATTAAGGTGTAGGGTACCTTTGAACTTGATGAAATCGTCCATTTTGTAGCGCTTCTTCGAATTCTTGAGATAGAGGCTTATCACAGAGGCTGGGCTTGCCTTGCCGCAGAAAAAGCAAGATGCGTAGGGGTTGTAGGAAAGCGCTACCATTTTCCCTTTTTCATCTAGAGGAATGACAAAGCCCTCAATGAGTACTTCTTTTTTATCTAAGGCCGTAACCTCTTCGCTAAAAACAGGGGCATACATATCCATTTCAAGCTTTGGGAAATATTTCGATTGATAGGTGATATCCATCAAAATCTTCCAATCTAGATTGATTGGTTCGGTCAAAGTATTAGCTAAGGAGGTGTAATTTGCCAAGTGAGAAATACCATCACGCTCATCCAAAACCCAGTTCATCGACTGTTCATCCCATCGGTAAATATCATCGCTGCTAAGGCTTGCTTTTTGAACGGAGAGATTATTGGATGAAGGCTTCTCTTCTCCCGTCGTTTTGGTAATTCTATGAACTTTTGCCTGGCCAAAGCCCAAATGCTGACAAACTTTTTCTTGTGTCAGAGCAAAGGTAACTAGACCAGCAACGAGTATTATTTTTGAATACTTTCTCATTTTTAACTCAACTTTCTGATAATACTGCAGATACATCCATGCGCATGGCTTGAATTGCAGGTAATATAGCGGATACTAAGCCAACTAAAAGGGTCAAGACAAGTAGCCAAGCTTCTTCTGGAATCCAAGCTGAACCAAATTGGAGATGAAAATCGCTTTCAGCTTGTTGATTGATAAAATAAATTCCGACTCGACTAATTAGCCATCCAAAGGCATAACCGATAGCGGTAATTAATAATCCTTCTATAAGCAGTAAAGCAAATAATTGGCTTGGTCTGTAACCCAGCGATCTCATTAAGGCGAGCTCGTACTTACGATCTCTCAATCTGCTGTACAGGACAAAAAAGACACTAAAGCCAGCCATTATCATAATGCCAGCGGCAATCAGCTTGAGAGAAGTAGCGCCAATGCCCAGCATAAAAAACAAACGATTTATCTCCAAGGCAGGAATAACTGCCTGCATATTGGTTTGTTCATTGATGATACGAGG
>CAZHOC010000411.1:0-2628 GCA_964534295.1 uncultured Bacteroidia bacterium
GACGGCAAAGGAGGGAGACTTTTCGTTTGAAAAAGGCGAAAGCGCCCAGAAGTTAGCGCCCTTCTTTTTGAGCTGTACGTAATCCCCCACGATGTCCACAATGTCCATAGCGGCGTAGATCTGATCTACTACATTTTGGGGAATCCGACTCATGGGGTAAAGATAAGGATTTCAAAGGGGATTACCGCTGCGCGGAACGCTTGTCCTAGGCCTTCAGATGCTATGAGGCAATGCCTTGCAGCAAAACGAGCGTTCTGCGCAGCAGCAAAAAAAAACTTAATGGTTATCCTTAGGTACGCCTGCACCTGATTTGCCGATCAAAAAATCAAGGTCTACGCCTTCATGAGCTTGGTTGACATGATCCACATAAAGTTTGACATAGCCTCTGGGATCTGGGCCTTCGGGAGCTTGCCAGCGAGCGCGACGTTCGGCAAGGACGGCATCACTGACCTCCAAATGCAAAGAGCGATTGGCCACGTCCACCTCTATCCAGTCCCCATCTTCCACCAAGGCTAAATTACCGCCAATGGCCGATTCTGGGGAAACATGTAGGAATACAGTCCCATAAGCCGTACCACTCATGCGACCATCAGAGATTCGTACCATATCGGTAATCCCTTTTTTGAGCAACTTTTTGGGTAGCCCCATATTACCCACTTCAGGCATGCCTGGAAAACCTTTTGGGCCTACGTTTTGCAAAACCATGATGGAGTTTTCGTCTATTTCTAAGTCTGGATCATCGATGCGAGCGTGATAGTCGTTGTTGTTCTTAAAGACTACGGCTTTACCTCGATGCTGCATTAGGGCAGGGGTAGCGGCAGAAGGTTTGATCACCGCTCCATTCTCGCAAAGATTGCCATAGACAACGGCTACGCCGCCGGCTTCATTGATGGGCTGATCGAGGGTACCTAGGACCTCGCGATTGTAGCATTCTGCGGCGTCGTTGTTTTCTTTTTGGGTTTTGCCATTGACGGTGATGGCATCGGTATGAAGCATTTCCCCCAACTCTTTGATGACGACGGGGAGACCACCGGCATAATAAAAGTCTTCCATCAAGTATTTGCCCGAGGGCATAAGATTGGCCAAAAGGGGAATACCCTCACTGAGGCGATCAAAATCTTTAAGCTCTAAATCTATACCCACCCGGCCTGCTATTGCGAGTAGATGGATGATAAAATTGGTAGAACCTCCAATAGCAGCGTTGACCTTGATGGCGTTTTCAAAGGCTTCCCGAGTGAGAATATCGCCAATTTTGAGGTCTTCATGCACCATTTCTACGATGCGATTGCCTGCTTCATGAGCCAGCACTCGACGGCGGGCATCTACTGCTGGTATGGCCGCTCCGCCCGGGAGAGTTAGTCCTAAAGATTCGACCATACAAGCCATGGTCGAGGCGGTCCCCATCGTCATACAATGGCCACGCGAGCGCGACATACAGGCTTCCGCCATAGAAAACTCTGCCGGCGACATACGTCCGGCTCGTAACTCCTCGCTAAACTTCCAGACCATGGTACCAGAGCCAATGTCCTCGCCCTTGAACTTACCGTTGAGCATAGCTCCTCCCGAAACTACAAGAGTGGGTAAATTGACACTAGCGGCTCCCATTACAGTAGAGGGAGTGGTCTTGTCGCAACCGCAGAGCAAAACGACCCCATCTAGCGGGTTGGCGCGTAGGGTTTCTTCGGTGTCCATGGCTGCCAGATTGCGAAAGAGCATGGCAGTGGGACGCATGAGGGTTTCACCCAAGGAAGTGACTGGAAACTCTAAGGGAAAGCCTCCGGCTTCGTAAACCCCTCTTTTGACATACTCTGCTAATTCACGGAAATGAGCGTTGCACGGAGTGAGCTCAGACCAAGTGTTGCAGATCCCGATTACGGGTCGACCATCAAAGGAAGCATCTGGAATCCCTTGGTTTTTCATCCACGAACGGTAGATGAACCCCATTTTGTCTTTTTTGCCAAACCAGGCTTGAGAGCGTAGCATATTGTAGTAGTGTAATGGCGCTACGCGAACGATCGACTATACTTGTGTAGTCCAATCCAAGGCAACGCCCTGTTGATCAGGTTCTGGAAACACACAATTGAAGTTGTGAGTATCCATTTCTTCTTTAGTGAAGACTCCTCTTAAAGTATCATTATCGAAATTGAAAATGAAAGAAATCGGTTGTTCTTTTTTGCGGTCTGGGTGAAGAATTATGCGAGCCATCGCTTCTTTGTTTGGCAGGCCATGTCGACTGCCGTCTGTGCTCACGATGTATCTTTCGCTTTCTACCAAATCCAAGAGGTCGTAGGTATTACTTGCCTTACTGCCGTGGTGTGAAAGTTTGACCGCATCGACCTTGAGTTTATTGCTTCTGCTGTAGCCCAGAGACTCAAGAGCGGCTCCTATGTCAGAAGAATGTGCATCGCCAAGGAATAATATCTTGACGCTACCATGCTCAAAGAGGAAGGCAATACTGCTTTCATTGGCGACCGAGTTGTCCTCCCTTGGCTTCTTCGCTGCTAGTTCGGCTAAGTCTTTACTGTAGTCTCTGCTACCAGAGCTGCGATCACTGCTCAATTCTTCTTGCCATTTTTTATTGAGCTTTTCCAAAGAATGCTTATGTGGCGTCAGGATGGTCATTTTGGC
>CAZHOC010000411.1:2650-5536 GCA_964534295.1 uncultured Bacteroidia bacterium
CTAGGCGGTAGACTTGACCCAACATAATGGGAGTGTCATGCCAACGATTTGTGTCGCTGAGAAATTCTTCAAAATTGATTCCCTGTCTGATACTACGGCTGTTTTCTCCTAAATCAGGCAGAGCCACGGCTCTGCTTTTGTCCGCTTTTCCATCAAAATGCTTGGAGATGATGGTACCTGAATTGAACCAAAACTGATCCACCATGCTATCGGGGGTGCTGGCATCATTGGCAAAAGCCAATACGCCTCCAATATGGTCCTGATCAATATGAGTAACCATCATGATATCAATTTTACCGCCTGCTTGGTGTAAGCGCTTGAGATAATCTTGGTGATGATTTTTGTAGGATTTTACCAAACCTCCATCTATCCAAATCTGATGGACTTGTTGGTCGGCGGCTTGAAATCCCAAAACGAGGGTGTCGCCATTATTGGCGGGTAAAACTTCCAGCCTGATTTTGGCAGGGCTGGTAGCAATGGACTCTTGGTTGATAGTGGCCTCCAACTCTCTGAGCAGTCGGACTTGTTCATTTGGAGGAATCTGAGCAAAAAGGGCTTTTATCTCATTCTCGGGGCTTACTGACATGAGCGATTGATTAAAAATGGGCTGTTACCAACAAGTTACGATTGTGTTACATAAAATCAACCCCAAACACTTTAGGCATTGAAACATTTTAGCGAAAGGCAAAATGATGTACCACTCGGTAATCGTTTTTAACCACTCAGGATACAAGGGCTAGAATATCCACGTGTGAAAGCTAATTTCAATTATTCCAAACCCATTCCGTTCTTTTCGTGCGTTTTAGAGAAAGCTCGTTTTCTCTGACGCCCTCTTATTTACCCTAACCAGAATACGAATAGAACTAAATTTTTATGACAAGACAGGAAGAAATGCAGCATTTGCTTGACGAACTCTCCCAGCTACGTGAAGAAAACAATCGTCTCAAAGCCTTTAATGGTCTATCGCAAATGCCCGAACCTTCTGAACTCGAAGTCGATCCCTTGTTTTTGAAAATCAAGCAGCAGTTGGTCCATTTACAGGATGCCAACATTATCACCCAAAAATCCATGGAGCTTACCCAGCAAGCGGAACAAGCCTTATCAGCTATGATTCCCGCTTTAGAGGTGGAGTTTCACGGGAAGAATAATCAAATAGAACAGCTAAAAGCCGCCAATGTGGATTTGGAAAATGCTTATGTCTCAGTTGTCGAGAAACTGGAAAATCAGCTCAAGGAGTTAAAGAAACAGTTTGCAGAGCAGGAAAATCGTCTAGAGGCAAAACTCGAGGCCTTGCACCAGCAGCAGAATGAATTGGAAGCCTCTCTAAAGGAGAGCCAAGTAACGAATGCCGACCTCAAAGAGCAGCTAGATGCTGTGCAAACAAAAAAGGATCAAACTCTCGTCGAGATTAATCCTTTTAAGTCTTTAAATATCTTCGATCTATAGGGGACGTATCTTCACAATTTGGCCGATTTTAATGGTGTTTGAACTCATCCCGTTTCGGCTTTTGATCACGTCTACTTTGACACCATACTTTCGATAAAGGGAATAAAGGGTTTCTCCTTTGGCCACTTTGTGTACTACCCAACCATCCTGGGTCAACAATCCCTCTGTATCCGGAGCTGGTTCAGTGGGGGTAGGAGTAGGATTTGTTGGGGTAGGATTAGTCGGTGTGAGGGTAACATCTGGTTTTGTGGGCGCAGGTGCTACATTGGAGGCAAAACCTGTATAGGGTGCGTTTGGAAGCACTCTGGTTTGATTATCCATCAGCATATAAAACTCGTCCATATCGCGTACTCTTCTGATATTACCCTGAGGGTTGACGATGAAGGTCGCTGGCAGAGAGTTGTGCTTAAAGGCCCTTTTCAAAAAAGTATAATCAGCTTCTCTGGGGAGAAACATATTTTCCCAGGGGAGCTGATAATAGTTTAACTGGCTTTCCCAAACCCGACGATTCTTGTCAACCGAAACGCTGATAAAGCGCACAGGTTTATTGACATAGCGCAGTTTTGCGGTTTTGAGTTGAGGCAGCATATCTAGAGATGCATTGTTCCAGGTGGCCCAAAAGTTGACTACCCAAACCTCTTCTCTCGGAGCATCTGAAAACTCCATACATTGCCCAAGAAAGGTTTCATAATTAAGGCTAGTATCAGGATCATATTGAGCAAAGCAGGGCACCTGCCACAAAAGCGTGGCCATCATGATGCTAAAAAGAAAGCGAAATGTCATAAAGTTTGGGTTTGGTTGCTGAAGGCGTAATATAGCAATTCCTGCTTTTATTCCAGTAATTTGCCCATTCTGCTGTTAACCAATTCAAAAAGTTGCGTCGGTTTTAACTTTCGCCAAGGCAACTCATCGAGTGGAGGGCTCCAATAAAAATAGTCAAGTATACCATATTCTTGCATCTCCCCCCTTACCTCTTCTCGCATCCGCATGGCACAGATCCAACCGTCTTCCAGCTCCTCTTGCATGGCTTGATAATAATCATCGTTTTCAAGGTAAATGTGAAAGACATTCTCACAGATAAGAATAAACCGATTCACACCTTGATCTGCTAGATAGGTGAGACAGTTCTCGGCGAGTAATTTATAATCATTATAAAATAGGTCATTCCACTCACCAAATAGTTCAATAATCGCATAGCCCTCTTTGTAGTTCACAAAAAGGATTTTGATCAGTAAGCTTTCGGAGCCAATATCGTCCCATAAGGGGTGACAAGGGATATTATGGATATATCTATCGTATTCAAAGAGGTTGTGTTCCACGCCGTGGAACGGTGATCTCTCATCCATTTCATGACTATAAAGAGGTAGCCAACCGTAGAAAGGCTCTATTTCGCGAAACTCTGACATAGAGGAAACAGCGTGATATTTAGCAGTTTTTCTT
>CAZHOC010000412.1:0-5536 GCA_964534295.1 uncultured Bacteroidia bacterium
CAAAAGGCAAATGAAGTAGGGCCAACTATAATCATTGACAATGATACCCTTCTGTTAGACATAGAGTCGAAATACTAATCCTATGGAAATCAAAACGGTCAACCTAAACGAAAAATTCGCTGCCTTTAGTGAGCATTGGAGCCCTAAAATTGCGGGTGAACTCAACGGCCAAATGGTCAAGCTTGCCAAACTGCAAGGAGAGTTTGTGATGCATAAACATGATGAAGAAGATGAACTCTTCTTTGTGGTAGAAGGCAAGCTTTTTATGGAGCTGGAAGATCAAACCCTAGAGATCAACCCTGGGGAGTTTGTCATTATTCCCAAAGGCGTGATGCATAAACCCTATGCGCCAGAAGAAGTGAAAGTAATGCTTTTTGAACCTGCGACCACGCTCAATACTGGTACTGAAGTCAATGAGCGCACCGTGAGTGATTTGGAAAGAATCTAGGCATGATCCGCTTCGCACATACCAACATTATCAGCCATAATTGGCGCAAGCTCGCAGATTTTTACATCAAATGTTTTGACTGTGAGATTGTCCCACCCCTTCGCAAGCAATCTGGAGATTGGCTCTCGCGAGGTACAGGGGTGGAAAATGCGAGCTTAACAGGGGCCCACTTGCGTCTTCCGGGCTATGGGGAAAGTGGCCCAACCCTTGAGATTTATCAATACACTGAGATAACGGAACAATCAGCTGTTGCCCCCAATCAAAGAGGTTTTGGGCATATTGCCTTTGAAGTTGATGATGTACCTCAGGTATTGGCTAAAGTGGAGGAGCAGGGCGGTAGCGCTCAAGGAGAAATCACGATTCGCGAGGTGGTAGGTGTGGGAAAAATTACTTTTGTTTATGCCCGGGACCCTGACGGAAACCTAATCGAATTACAAAACTGGCAGAAAGCTTAGATACTCCTGCTTCCAATCCGCACTTTGATGGCAGGAGGGCTTTTTCTATATTCAGTATAGGACTACAAATTAGCTAATCGCACATGCTCTGGCTTTATATACTTCTGTCGGTCATCGGCATATACGTACTGCTATGTTTGACCTTTCTCTTTTTTCAGGACTACTTTTTCTTTCGGCCGGAGATTTTACCTAGCCATTTTACCTATAAGTACCCCTTCGATTTTGAAGAAAAAACCTTCGAAATGGAGGATGGCGGTACCATCAATAGTATCTATTTCAAAGTGCCCAATAGCCGCGGAGTCGTCTACTATCTTAAAGGCAATTCTCGGAGCATCAAAGGTTGGGGTAAGTTTGCCAAGGACTTTCTCGGCAACGGCTTTGACTTCTTCATGATGGACTACCGAGGCTTTGGTAAGAGTCGGGGCAAACGCACTGAAAAGTCCCTATTCAACGATGCGCAGCACCTTTATCGTTGGTTATTATCAGAATATCCAGAGGATAAAATCGTCATCTACGGCCGTTCTCTCGGCTCCGGTATCGCCACTCGAGTAGCTTCATGGAATCATCCTAGGCTTTTGATTTTAGATTCACCCTACTTCAGTTTTATCCATCACATCAAGCGTTTTGGCGGTTTTATGCCCCTCAACCTGCTCAATAAATATCCTATCCGTACGGATCAATTTCTCAAGGCCATGCGCTGTCCTGTGAAGATTATTCATGGTAACAATGATCGCTTAATACCCATATCACATAGTCATCAGCTTGCAGCCGAAAGACCAAATATCGTGGAGCTGACAGTAGTAGAAGGGGGAGGGCATAACAATTTGCCAGATTACCCGGAGTATTACGAATTTCTCTACGAAACGCTGCAAACGGCCTTTAGTGAAGATGTACCTCAAGCGACTGAACTATGAAATGGAGCCGCACTTTTGAGGTCTTATCCTGCCAACAACTCTTAGCCCCTCAATCTAAGGCCTTGGTCTCTTATCAAGGCGGTAAGTGGCAGTCTTATACTAGTCAAGAAGTTCAGACAGAAACAGATCGTTATGCGCAGAATCTCTGGCAGCTTGGCGTTCGCCCTGGCGACCGTATCATTTTGGTGCCCAATTTGGCTACCTATCAATGGCTTTTTCTCGATCTCGCCATTCAAAGCTTAGGGGCGGTCTCTGTGCCTTGTCATTGGAGCAATCGCCCAGATCAGTTTCAATTGATGATAGCAGAGACAGAAGCAAAGCTTTGCTTTTTCCTCGATAGTGAGTCTAGAGATCGTTTTATGCCTACTGCTTCGCAGAACGCTCAGTTCATTTGCTTGCAAGAGGGAGATGACGCAGTTTTTCCCACCTTAGAGGCTCCCAATCAAGAAATTGCAGACTTAGCCACCATCCGTGAGCAAGTCAAAGAAACCGATCTTTCCTGCATCATTTATACCTCAGGCACCACTGGAGTGCCCAAGGGGGTAATGCTCACGCATCAAAATATCGTTAGCAATATCAAATCTGTGCTGCCGCTTTTGCCCATTGAGGCAGGGGAGCGCACGCTAAGCTTCTTGCCCTTTGGGCATATTTTCGAGCATACTATTATGTATGCTTATTTGGCCTTAGGAGTATCTATCCATTTGGCAGAAGATCGCGACAATCTGCAGGAAATCTTTAAGCAAGCCCAACCCCATTACTTCACTGCCGTGCCTCGTATCCTCGAGCGCATGTATGACAATGTAATTGCCTATCAAGTGGGAAAACCTTGGTGGACGCGCCGCATTATGAACTGGGCCTTGAAGCTAGGAAAAGGCTACCGGGAAGAGGCCAAAATGCGCCCTGCCTATTGGTTTCAGAAGCAAGTGGCGCGGATTCTCGTCTTTAATCGTTTCCGCTCCATGATCGGGGGTAAAGTCAAAGCAATCTTTACCGGAGCGGCTTACCTACAGCCGGATTTAGGTCGACTCTTTGCCGCTGCCGGGATCAAAGTCCGTGAAGGCTATGGGATGAGCGAGACTTCTCCAATCATTACCTTCAACCAGTTTAGCCCCGGCATGAATCGCTTTGGCACGGTTGGCTTGCCTGTACCTGGAGTAAGGGTTGTGATAGACCGCCCAGACGAAAACGGAGAAGGGGAAATTCTCGTCCAAGGACCCAATGTGATGCAGGGTTACTATAAGCGTCCCGAAGAAACCGCCAAAACCATTACAGCCGAAGGTTGGCTTCGTACAGGAGATGTGGGCAAGTTTGTCAAAAATCGCTTCCTCAAAATTACCGATCGTAAAAAGGACATCTTCAAGACCTCCTCCGGCAAATACGTCTCTCCTTTAGTCTTGGAAAATCATTTCCGAGAGTCTGCCTATATCGAGCAAATCATGATCATTGGCTTTCACCGGGCCTTTGTTACGGCTCTGATTCGACCAAGTTTTGATCTCCTTCATCTTTGGTGTATCGAAAATCAAATCCACTGGACTAGCCCCCAATACATGCTCCACAACATCAAGGTGCGGCAAAAGCTTCAATCTGAAATCGATTTGTTAAACGAATCCCTCCCTACCCATGAGAAGATTCGAGACTTCCACCTCTTCCATGAAGAATGGACTGTAGAAACGGGGCAGCTTACCTACACTATGAAATTGGTGCGAGATCAGATTGCAGAAGATTTCAGTAAGCCTATCGAAGCGATGTACAAATAGCCCTCGAAATTAGGCTGAATTTAAGTTGACCGTAATTTGAACGCGATTTAGACGGATAAAAAACGCGGCGATAATTGACATTTCTAATGGCCCATAGGACTTTGGCTTAGCGAAATACAAGTCCTATGATGCAACAAATTTTCTTTCTCACGGGCCTTTTCTGGTCCCTCTCTTTTTCTTTTGCTGCTGCGCAGAACGTTTATGTCGATGCCTTGCATGGTAAGGATTCCAATGTCGGCAGCAAAGAAGAACCCTTTCAATCTCTTGCCAAAGCAGTTCATTTTGCCAATACTCAAACGGGTAATGGGAACTTAAGTATCAAACTCAATCCGGGGCTATACCTATTAGAAAGTCGCATTGATATCAACCCTGTTCGCGTCCTCCATGATACAGCTCGCTATATTATCGAAGCGAGTGTCATGCCAGATGATGAAGCTTGGGAGCCTACTAAAATGCCGGTGATTCAGTCCATCTCTGCTAATAATTCCACTACTCAATTTCCCCATGCGACTGGCATTTTGGTAGCTGCTAGTCATGTGAGTATTCGTGGCCTCAAATTTCTGGGTAATGCCCAGCCAGAAGTGAACTACTACTATCCGATTTCAAAAGAAGATATGCGTCTAGCAGACCTCGAAGTCTCTCAATGCGTTTTTGTAGGTGATAAGGAAGCCGCCAAAATTCAGGGAGGAGTTTGGGCGCACGGCCCCAATAATACCATCTCTCACTGTGTCTTTTATGGCTGTCGCAATGGTGTGCTTTTCTTCAATAATGTCGAAGGTTTTACCATAGAGCATAGCATCATTTATGGCGCTTATGAAAGTGCCTTTTGGTTCGGACCAGAAGATTATGATTTCAACTTTTCCAACAACATTATCGCCCACAACGCTTGCTTTCTCGTGGGGCCTCCAGATTTGAAGTATTCTTCTCCCTTTTCCAATTCTATTATCAGCGATAATCAGACCTTTGTGGGATTCTGGTCAAGAGCCAATCAAGCCGTCAAATCCTTGGACAAACCCAATATTAGCTTAGTGCAGGTGCAGAATAGTGCCACCATAGAGCTAGAGGAAAACTATGGCGTTAAACTCGCTCCCAAACACCTACATCTGAGTCAAAACGCTGACGGTCAAGCGCTCAAAGCGGGTATCTTCAAGTAAACGCCCTAATCAACAACTCAACAACTCAAAACTTCAACAATTCAAATAAGCGTTCTGCGAAGCAGGCATCCTAAGTCAAAATATCCTTCACTACCTCTCCATGCACATCCGTCAAACGATAGCGCCGGCCCTGATGCTTAAAGGTTAATCGTTCGTGATCAACGCCCATCAGATGCAAGAGGGTAGCCTGGAAATCATGTACATGCACTGGGTCCTTGACGATATTATAGCCTAGTTCGTCCGTTTGACCATAAGCAATGCCAGGTTTGACGCCCGCTCCGGCCATCCACATCGTAAAGCAGCGGGGATGATGATCGCGACCATAATTATCCTTGCTGATCTTGCCTTGAGAATAAACCGTACGACCAAACTCGCCGCCCCAAATCACCAAAGTATCTTCCAGTAAACCTCTCTGCTTGAGATCTTTAACTAGGGCTGCGGTAGCTTGATCCGTCTTGCGGGCTTGATTTCGGATACCGCCTGGTAAAAAATTATGTTGGTCCCAGCCCTGATGATAGAGCTGCACAAACTTCACATCTCGCTCAAGTAATCGCCTTGCCAACAGACAATTAGCAGCATAGGTGCCGGGGTCTCTACTGTCTTTGCCATACATCTCGTAGACCCAATCCGGTTCGTCACTAAAGTCAGTTACCTCTGGTACCGAGGCCTGCATGCGATAAGCCATTTCGTACTGAGCGATGCGATTTTCAATCTCAGGATCATGATAGGTATCCTGTTGCATCTGATTGAGCCGTTTAAGATAGCCCAACATACGCTCACGGTCCGAGGCATCATAACCTTCTGGATT
>CAZHOC010000413.1:0-5535 GCA_964534295.1 uncultured Bacteroidia bacterium
GGTTATTACCGCACCGGCAAGTCCGAGACAGAATTTGCAGAGATCATGGAGCACCATGCTCATAGCCGTTACCAGCAATTTGTCACTGAGATTCCAAAATCTATCAAGTTAACCCCCTTGTACTGTTTTGATAAGGATCATCGTTCCGCGGCGCGGGTCATCCACGAAACCGCCACCGAGCAAAATATAGATATGATCGTGATTGGCTCTAGAGGTCATACTTCTACCTCTGCCTTTTTGCTAGGTAGTGTAAGCGAGAAGCTGATCCGCATCAATGACACCAGTCCAATATTGATGGTCAAGCATGCTCAGCATATCAAATTATTAGAAGTTGTTGAATCTCTCTAATCAAGAAGCATGGCAATTGTAAATCCCACTGTAACCCCAAGCAAAATGATGTTTAGAAACATCTTGATCCCAACAGACTTTAGCGAAGCTGCCTGGCAGGCTACAGAATATGCTATGAGTATTGCTAGTCCTGGTTATACTCGTCTCATCTTTGCTCATGTCTTAAACGAAGCTCCAATTAATCCTGCGATCATTCCAGACCGCTATGTCAAAGAGCTTCAAGCTGAACGTATCAAGATGGTACGTAGACAGCTGCAAGTTTATGAGGATTATTGCGATAGTACGCCAAAAGGATGCATTACACATAAGAGTATGGTCATGCCAGGTAGAGCTGCTTCGAAGATCCTGCTCATGGCCGAAAATGAGAATGTGGATTTGATCATCTTAGGTAGCGCGGGAGCGAGCCGTTTGATGGAGAGTGTGAGTCTTGAGGTAATCGATAAGGCCAGCTGCCCAGTGCTTTCTTTGCCTCAAAAGACACATAGCCCGAAATTCTCTCAGCTTGTATTCTTACCAAGAAGCACTTCACAAAGTCAAAAAGCCTTGCAATACGTCAAGCGCTTGAGCACTGAGTATCACTTGGATCTACATATTTCTCCGCTTTCATTGGATATCCCCGATAGTCTCCCAAGACTTCGCTTATCCAGTGCAGAGTCGCTATTGGCCATTATGCTCGATAGCGATCCTGCGACAAGGCTGCAACAGAAGCGTTGGATTCAGACCTTGATTCGCGACGAACATAAGCCCCTCTTTATATTTCAATCACCAACAAAGCAAAGCAATGAAAATCAGTCATCTTAACTCAATCTTTAAAGGATTAGACGAACTTGGACTCCAAAATGCCAAAGGCTTAATGTGGAATCTATCGCCCGCTGAGTTAATTGGCGAAGCCATCAAAAATGGTGAAGGCGTAATTACTGACACGGGAGCGATCATGTGGGATACGGGTAAGTTTACCGGCCGAGCCCCAAAGGATCGTTACATAGTTGATGACGGAATGACCCATGAAAGTGTATGGTGGGGAGATATCAATAAATCTATCTCACAGGAAGCTTTTGACGGTCTCTACAAGAAAATGCTCAAGAGCTTGGCTCATCGTAAGCTTTATGTACGTGATGCTTATGCTGGTGCCGACCCTCGTTACCGCCTCAAGGTAAGGATCATCGATACGCAGGCTATCCACAATTTGTTCTGCTATAATATGTTTCTGCGCCCAGAGCCGGAAGAATTAGAAGAATTTGAACCCGATTTCCGCATCATCGCCTTACCGGAGTTTAAAGCTATTCCTGAAATTGATGGGACTCGTTCTGAAAACTTTGCTATCATCAACTTTAGCAAGCGCATCATTTTGGTAGGCGGTACAGGTTATACAGGTGAAACCAAAAAGGGTGTCTTTAGCGTCCTGAACTTCCTCTTACCAGAACGTAAAGAAGTTTTATCAATGCACTGTAGTGCCAATATTGGGGAGGATGGAGACAGCGCTATTTTCTTCGGACTTTCTGGCACAGGGAAGACTACTTTATCAGCTGATGGCGATAGAGCCTTAATCGGTGATGATGAACATGGCTGGACGGATGAAGGGATTTTTAACTTTGAGGGGGGTTGCTATGCCAAGGTGATCAATCTGAAGGAAGAAAATGAGCCCGAAATCTACCGCGCAATTAAGTTTGGTGCGATCCTAGAAAATACTCGCTTTATACCAGGTACTAGCACAGTGGATTATGATAATGTGGATGTTACTCAAAACACCCGTGTTTCCTATCCGATCTATCATATCCCGAATGCGGTAGAACCATCTGTGGGTGGGCACCCGAAAAATATCTTCTTCTTGACCTGTGATGCTTATGGTGTATTACCGCCTATCTCGAAGCTGACCAAAGGTCAAGCCATGTACCACTTTATCTCTGGTTATACGGCCAAAGTTGCTGGTACAGAGGAAGGAGTTACAGATCCTGAAGCGGTGTTCTCTGCCTGTTTTGGCGCGCCATTTATGCCTCTTCATCCTACCCGCTACGCGGAACTCTTAGGCGAGAAGATGACAGAGCATAATACAAATGTTTGGCTGGTAAATACTGGCTGGACTGGTGGCCCTTATGGTATCGGGAACAGAATTAAACTGAAGTACACCAGGGCTATGATTCGTGCCGCATTAAAAGGCCAACTCGATGAAGTAGCTTTTGAAACTGATCCAATTTTCGGACTCGCAATACCAACAAGCTGTCCGGAAGTACCGAGTGAAATTCTCAATGCCCGCAATACTTGGTCTGATGCAGAAGCCTATGATGAGAAAGCCAAATACTTGGCCAATACCTTTGAAGAAAACTTCAAACAATTCTCTGAATACGCTAATGCTGAGATCTTAGCTGGTGGCCCAATAGGCAATAAAGAGTTGCAGGCCAAGTGAATTGACATAATACGTAGCACGGAGTCTATACTATAAAATACTCCAACTTAATAACCTATGGGTTTGCATACTAATCGCGAGCCCATAGGAATTTTTTTGTAGTTTTAATTTTATTGTTTGAATCTTCAAATAATTCCAAAATCACAAATTGACTTAATATTGAGTTAACTTAATTCGAGATACTTACAGCATTAATATTGCTAATCGTGGAAAATATTTTTTCAAAAAACATCGTTCCCAATCGATTGATAGTTGCGGCCAAAACATCGCAATAAACTCATTTACAGCCGCTTGGTCCTCTAAGACACTAAGCATGGCCGAAAAATTGAACAGCCATTCAATATACCTTTTTTTTGTCAAACCTTGCAATATCTTACAAAGTGATATATATTAAATAGTTAGAAAATTGGTAAGACATAAATGGAAAAAATCTTAACAATTAAATAACAGCAAGCCCAATCAATCATGAATTAATATTCTCAGCCACACTTTGATAAACTTCCTAAAAACTGCTACTAATATATGACACAATCTTTCCTTAGCTCATCTCTTATTTCTTGAGTCAGACTTTTGGTATTTAGTTAGGTTAATCCTTTGCATCTATGATGCTTCCGCTTCTCATTTGTTAAGCGCAACTAGGCTAGCTATGTCCTACCAATACCTATTGAACGACAATAGTCATTGCCGTTCAAAGGGACTCTTTTTTGCTATGATTTTACATTCTGTTTGCTGCCTTCGAGCAGCGAAGAGTAACCCCATTGCATATATTTTCTATCATATAACAACTTTCCGGCAACAAACAATCAGCCTCCACTAGCTATTTTTATCATGCACAATAACTATCTATGTTTTGAGCATCAAAGACGAAACATACTTTGGAAAAAGTGTCTTTTGTCCTTGAGCTTATTCCTACTTGTCTCAGTTGGTATACCCAATGCTTTGCGGGCGCAGAGTTTTGGTACCAGCAATTTGAATTTTAATGGTTTCAATGGTGTCAGTTCAGGCACCTCATTGATGTTTGGGCCTGATGGTCGATTGTATGTCTTATCTCTCAGTGGAGAAATAGACATCTACACTATTCAGCGGATCGCTCAAGATGATTATGAAGTTACCGCTTCAGAAACCATCAACACGATCAAAAACATTCCCAATCACAATGATGATGGTAGTAGTACCTCAACCTCCAATCGCGAGGCGACTGGTATTACCGTTGCGGGAACCGCGCTAGAACCCATCATCTATGTCACTTCGAGTGATCCGCGTGTGGGTGGCCCAAGTGGAGATAAGGATCTAGACACTAATTCAGGGATTATTTCTAGGATTTCCTGGGATAGTAACACCAGTACATGGATTACCGTGGATTTGGTAAGAGGCCTTCCTCGCTCAGAGGAAAACCACGCGACCAATGGTTTAGAGTTTGTTACCGTTAATGGAGTAGACTTTTTGATCGTATGTTCTGGTGGCCATGCCAACGCAGGTGCTCCTTCTGACAACTTTGCTTGGACGACAGAATATGCCCTTTCAGCGGCTATGATCTCTGTCAATCTAGACATGATCGAAGCACTACCCATTCTAACCGATCCTATTAGCAATCGGTCTTATGTGTATGACATTCCTTCATTAGACGATCCAAGTCGTCCTAATGTAAATGGTATTACTGATCCGGACACACCTGGTTATGATGGTATTGATACTGGTGATCCATTTGGCGGTAATGATGGTCTCAACCAGGCCATGATTGTTCCTGGAGGGCCAGTGCAGATTTTCTCCCCCGGTTATCGTAATACTTATGATCTGACGATTACCACTGATGGAAAGGTATTTGTAACGGATAATGGCGCCAATGGCGGCTGGGGTGGTTTACCGGAAAATGAAGGAACCGCCAACGTAACCAATAACTATATCCCCGGAGAACCCGGCAGTAGTTCGTCTATCGGAAATGAGCAAGTAGATAATAAGGATCATTTAACCATAGTAACAGATGATATCCAGACCTATCTCTGGAATAGCTTCTATGGTGGACACCCTACTCCAGTTAGGGCGAATCCAAATGGAGCGGGTCTTTATACCAATCCAACTTCGAATGGTACAGCAGGAGCAGTATTTAGAACCCTGATCTATGATCCAGATGGTTCTCGTGCTAATTCTACTACCGATCCCACTATAGGGCTACCCGCCAACTGGCCACCAGTTCCGGTTGCTAATCCAGTAGAAGGCGACTGGCGAGGCCCAACGGTCCCCAATCCTGATGGTCCAGACGATGAGTTGCTAACTGTTTGGAGCAATAATACCAACGGTATTGACGAATACACCGCTAGTAACTTTGGTGGGGCAATGCAAGGAGACCTAATCGCCGGAAAAAACGGAGGGGTGCTGAAGCGAGTCCAACTTAACCCAAGTTCTGATCCAAGCCTTTCGGTTAACGCAAAATATGCTTCTGGCTTGATTCTCAACGAAAGCTTTGCCTCTAACCTAGGTGGAAATGCATTAGGGATTACTTGTAATAGTGATACAGATCCATTTCCCGGAACTATCTGGGTTGCTCCTTTTAATGGGAGCATTGTAGTATTAGAACCTCAGGATTTTGTGATTTGTATCCTGCCCGGCGAATCTGGCTATGATCCGAATGGCGATAATGATAGCGATGGTTATACCAACCAAGATGAGATAGACAATAAAGATGGTAGCGAGACCGATGAGGATGTGATTTGTAGTGGTGGTAATCAGCCTAATGATTTTGATAAGTCCGCCGGCGGAACGCTTGTCTCTAACCTTAATGATAC
>CAZHOC010000414.1:0-4523 GCA_964534295.1 uncultured Bacteroidia bacterium
AACGTTTACCTAGTATCTTAACGAAAGCCAAGCTCAGACCCACCTACTCATGAACATCGAAAACGGCATATTGGAAGGCTGCATTCGCGAAGACCGCCGAGCGCAAGCCACTTTATACCGCAAATGCTTCAGTTTGCTGATGAGCGTATGTATACGCTATGTAAAGCAAGAAGCTGACGCTGTTCCATTAGTAAATATGGGTTTTCTCAAAATCCTCCAAAACCTCGAACGCAAAAAGGCCAATGTGCCTTTTGAAGCTTGGATTCGTCGGATTATGATCAATACGATCATCGATGAGTTTAGGAAGCATCGCCGCTACCGCGAGACTCATCAGCAAACCGAGTTTACCGATACTGATACGTTTGACTCTTATACAGACCTCAATGAAGCCGCATTGCGTATGGATGCGGAGGCCTTGGAAGCCTTGATTCAACGCTTACCGACGATGAGTCGCCAGGTCTTTAATCTTTACGCCATCGATGGATATAGCCACAAAGAAATCGCAGATATGCTGGGTATGTCCGACGGCACTTCAAAATGGCACGTGGCATTTGCCCGTAAAAAACTAAAGCAATGGTTGGTTGAAAGCCAAAAGCTTTCTAAAACCTTGTCATCATGAGTACGAACCGACATCCATTAGACGATTTGTTCCGTAACGGAGCTGGCCAAAGGGATTTTCCTTTTCAGGAATCCTATTGGCTGCAAGCGGAGCAAATGATTCTTGCTGAGCAGAAGAGGCGGAAACAGTATCTACTCTCCCTGATCACCTACAGCCTGATTTTGGTTACCGTGATCAGCATTCCATTATTGGTATGGATATTTTCTGGCAACCGGCTATTCGCCGAACTACGCCCCATTGAGCCATCAACGGCTACACACACTCTCTTAGAATCACCCCAAGCGCTTACCCAAGGGATTCCTTTGGCAGTAGCATATGTTTCACCCTCCGGGGAACGCTCAATTAGCTCGCAAGCAGCCTATGAGCAAAGTCGAGCCATTAATCAATCTGCCTTGAGCGTTCGCCAAGGGCAGACCAATAATGCGACTCCTCAAATATTGAGCTCGATCGAGCCTGAAGCAAAGCCTAAGCAATCTTCGGTATCTTTTGAAGATGATAAGAACTCTGGTCTTTCATATCAACTCGATCGCCTGAAGCGATTAAGTTTTAATAACACGATTTGGAAGCTTTCGAGTCCCTTTGGCAAAGAGATAAACGTTCCGCGCAGCGGCTTCCCTCGCCATGAGCTTTCTCTTTGGCTAGGCTTCAACTTGAACCCCAGTGCTGCTCGCTTCAATGATTGGAGTACGCATCCACATATAGGTTTGAGATATGCTTTTGGACTTAGCCGTCGAGTAAAACTTTATACTGGGATTACTTATCAGGGTAGGGGAGGAATTAATGCCGTCACCAATATCCAACAGATTGATTATGGTTTTGGGGCAGACATTGATGCCAATGTATTGAATGTAGAACGCCTACATTACCTTGAAATGCCGCTAGGCGTGGATATGAGGGTTTATAAGGGCCATTACCTATTGCTAGGTGCGCAAATGTCCTATCTCCTAAATGCTTCAGGTACGATCACCAATAGGGCTGAAAACTCTTTTGGTGTGCAAAAAGAGGAGACCAATGCTGCTTGGGGCTACACTCAAGGCCTACGCACATGGAATCCTGCCTTAACTGCTGGTTATGCTCATTATTGGAAAAGAGGCATTCGTATCGGGGCCATGGCAAACTACAATCTGCAAAGCCCCTTTAGTGATGATTACTACCTAGAGCGACAAATCTCTCCCTTACAATTACGCGTTTTTGCTGAATTCTACCTTAGCCATTTCTAGCATGAGAAACCTCTCCATTTATGCTTTGCTAGGGCTAATATGCCTAGGATTGCTAAGCTGTGAAGAAAAACCCTTACCTCTCCCTTCTGAAGATGAAGTGGACTTCTATCTCGATGGTGAGATTGATGGTCAGGCAGTTAGGCTCGATGCCGGCAAGCAGGGCTACTATATGTATACGCGGCGAGAAAGAGATGCAAGCAACCTTTGGGTGTTTGAGGGACAGCTAAGTCCAGTGGACTGTCAAGATTGTCCCAATAGCTTTGCCATCGAGTTTAGAGACGTAGATGTAAGACCTGATAATGGTGCCTTTGATATTCCGGCAATCTTTCGTCCTAAGTCTTATCCTTTTGCCTTCGCGCCTTCATTAGGTCCAGTGCTATTTAAGGTAAACTATCAAACTATCGGCAGCGGTGGCAATAATCCGCTATTACAATGGACATTTGGGGATGGCAGTAGCTCTAATGAACTCAATCCTATTCGCTTTTATGAGGAGATAAGTGGCAATAGCTATGAAGTTTGTCTAAGCGCTGCGGATGGGCAAAACTGTGAGTCTCAGATTTGTAATGAGGTGAGATTAGATCTTGATGCTTGTAAAGTTGACTTTTCTGCTGAGATCGATACGGGCCTGAATTATGTGAAATTTGAGAGCCAAATAAAAGGTGCTGCGCCTATCCAATACAATTGGTCATTTGGGGACGGTACTTCAAGTACTCAAGCTGATCCTGGAGTTATCTATCAAACCAAAGGTCGTTATAAAGCCGAATTGAGCATAGTAGATGCAAATGGCTGTACTGCTAGTTATAGCCGATTGGTTTCTACTGATCCTAACCAGTGTAGCTTTAATTTTGATTATCAGGTTGAACAAGTTACCAGTCCTGATAGCATGCAGTTTGGGCATGTGCGGGTCCTTTGGTGGGATGAAAATGGTCAACTCTATCGTTCTGATTGGAGCCAGCAGGACAGTGAAAGCAAGGTAGAGATTAACGAAGTGCTTGACTATCAGGACAACGAACTTGGCCAGCCAACCTTACGACTTGGGCTCGATCTCAATTGCCGCCTAAGTAATGGAGATCATGAAGTGAGGTTAGAAAATGCGCAAGCCTATATTGGGGTGGCCCTACCTTAAAGCAATTCCTTTGACTTTAGCGATTAATTGAGTAAGCTAGGATTTTAATCCTACCGACAACTCATTCATGTCTAACGCTACTGAAAGTCTTAAACGCAGTCTCGGACCATTGATGCTCTGGGGACTTGGCGTCGGCTACGTCATTTCTGGTATGTACTTTGGCTGGAACCTTGGCCTCCCGGAAGGGGGGACAGGAGGGCTCGCCATTGCTACCGTCTTGGTTTCCATCATGTACCTTTGCTTTACTTTTAGCTATACCGAATTAGCTTGTGCCATTCCGAAGGCGGGCGGAGCCTTTGATTATGCAAATCGAGCTCTGGGAACTGAGTGGGGATTTATTGGAGGCATGGCGCAAAACATAGAGTTTATTTTCGCTCCTCCAGCGATTGCTTTTGCGATTGGGGCCTATCTAGGACCTTTTATTCCATCTATACCAGAGATCTACATTGCCATCGCCGCTTATTTGATCTTTACCGGGCTTAATATTTATGGAGTGGAGGCCGCGGCCAGTTTTGAGCTATTGATTACGATAATTGCCATTATTGGCTTATTGCTTTTTGCGGGCGTTAGTTTACCCAATTTTGAGGCCAGCGCCTTTTCGGCGAACGCTTGGCCCAATGGTATGAACGGAATTTTTCTAGCCTTTCCTTTTGCGATTTGGTTTTACCTCGCGATTGAAGGGGTCGCCAATGTCGCGGAAGAGACTATAAATCCACAGAGAAATGTCTTAATAGGTTTCGGTTCGGCCATCTTTACGCTCCTCCTGCTTTGTATTTTGACCTTCTTATCTTCTGTAGGGGTAAATGGCTGGGAAACCGCGGTTTATGCTGCTGGAACCACAGCAGCTTCAGATGCACCCTTGCCGCTAGTAATGAGTTATTTGATGGGGGAGGGCCATATATTGGTATCGGTCATCAGCATAATTGGGCTCTTTGGATTAGTGGCCTCCTTTCACGGGATTATCCTGGCCGCAGGCCGTGCGAGTTATGAGTTCGGCAAGGCCGGACTAGCCCCTAAATTACTCGGTAAAATCCTACCCAAACGTCAGACTCCTGCCAATGCTTTGATCTTTAATATGATTATTGGGATCATCGCCCTTCTCACAGGTAGAACAGCTGATATTATTACCATTGCCTGTATGGGAGCATTGAGTATGTATTTGATTTCCTTGGTTTCTCTTTTCGTTCTGCGACGCAGAGAACCTGAATTAGAGCGTCCATTTAAAGTACCCGCCTTTCCGATTTTGCCGGCAATTGCTTTTGTGATTGCTTTGGTGGCTATGGTGGCGATCGTATACTTTAATTTAAAGCTGGCTGGCATCTACTTTGGCATAATGCTGATAAGTTGGATACTATATCGAGTCTTGATCCACAAGAAAAATTAGTATTCACCTAAGATCGAATAACATAAAAGCCGTCAAAGAGATGATATTCTTTGACGGCTTTACTTTTTCAGAGAGGCACCAAACCAGTTCATAAAATCGCTCTTCTTTCTTCTGGCTACTGGTATTTCAATATTATTGGAAAGCAGGATTGAATTGTTGGATTGATAGCTTTTG
>CAZHOC010000414.1:4533-5533 GCA_964534295.1 uncultured Bacteroidia bacterium
CTGTTTACGATGTAGGACTTGTGAACCCTGAAGAAAGAATCCATATCTACATTTGTTTCAAAGTGACTTAGGGTTTTAGAGACCAGGGTTTTGCCATAAGGTTTGCTATGGATATAAGTATAGTTTCTGTCTCCTCGCAAGAAAAATATGTCCCTAATCGGTATGAGTAACTCTCCCTCTTGCAATTGGAGCCTTAAAACCTCTTTGTTTTTGGATGTGTCGACAAGAGAGGCAAGCGGCTTATCCAATTTTTTCTTTGCTAGCAGGGGTAGAATTAACTGTTTTAGCTCTTCATGGTCAATAGGCTTATTGATGTAAGCCACTGATTCATGCTTGATTACATGTCTTTGGGGGAGCTTATCGGAGTGCATGAAGATTAGTTGAATATCGAGTTCACTAAGCTCTCCGATTTGAGCTATCAAATCTAATCCGCTCATATCCCCAAGATCGAGCTCGACAAAAACGAGATCGGGGGTATATTCGCTTAGAATTTCCAAACCAGTAGAACCAGAATAGGCTGATTTAACTAGGTGAAGATCAGGTATATGTTCTGTTAAAGTTTGGGCAAAGGTGTGATGAGTCAATCGATCTCGATCGATAACTATGCAATTGAATAACATTTAGGGCGTTTTGGGAAGTAAGTGTCGTGTTAATTTGGTTTAAGTCAGTGTATGTTGAAACTTTTCTTGGCCGTTTGATATATTTTCCTGAAGGAAAAGTAAACTGACCCCTTGGGTGATTAAGATTTTGAATCTAATCAGGTTCAGGTCGTTCTACCTTTCGACAGAAAGATTCAATTTTGAAATGGGAATTGAAAAGAGTTGGCACGAGATGAGCGAGACTAGGTGTAAGCAAACTCTTCTGCCAGTGTAAGAAACCAATAGTTAAATAGCCCCCAATTATGATTTGATCGTAATTCCTTTTGCCCTTTTGATCAATCAATAAGCTACTTTTAGCATGATTTCAGTTTAATTCATATTCCCCAAAACTGAATCAATAT
>CAZHOC010000415.1:0-5532 GCA_964534295.1 uncultured Bacteroidia bacterium
CGAGGATGTTTACCAAGGCCAACGCTGCCTTTCAGAATCGCCGGGCAGCCTCAACCATCTCCGCAATTGGACGACCATCACCTATGACAAACCGATTACCATCCCCAATGAAGGCTTTACGGAGCTGAGCTTTTGGCATAAATACTCTCTAGCGCCTTTTAAGATCGATATGCGCCTCCAGATTGCGATTAGCAATGGCAACTGGCTCAATCTACAGGCACCCTCAATGGTGCTTTATAGCGATAATACGCCTGTGTGGACGGGGCATAAATACTGGCATCAGGAGCGAGTGGATTTAAGTGCTTACCGTGGGCAGACGGTCCAATTGCGATGGGCTTTTAATGGCAATTCTACCAATATTTCCTCTGATGGCTATTATCTGGACGAGATTAGCCTACGCCAATATGAAAGTGCCTTGGTCGGCCTAGCGGATGAAATTAAGCATGCGGGTATCGATTGGTTGGCTTTGGATGGCAGCTGGCCGATCTATGTTAGGAGTGCGGAGGGGATTCGTGAGCCCTTGCAGCTTAGCTACTATGACCTCATGGGACAGGAGCTTTTGTCAACCTCTTTAGGGGCTTTACCCTCCGGGGAACGCTTACCTCTACCTGAGCTCGCGAGTTTCAATGGCCCTTTACTCATCGTACTCAGACAAGGTGAGAGGCTCTTGACGCAGCGTTGGACGATGGTCTTGCCCTAGAGCTAGTAAATTTTGGTAGATTTGCGGCATGGCTAATATTTTCTGCATCTGTCCGCATTGTATGACCCAAAACCCTGCATTTGGGGGACAGAGATGCATATCCTGCAAACTCAATATGCGTAGCGATCAAGAGCAAGCTGTATTACAAAAACAGCTCAAGCCCTTAGTGGAGCAGCTGGATGAGTTGATGCGTTCTGCGGAGCAGAATCTAAGTCAAATACAACCCCTAGTCGATAAGCTCACACCTTACCAACAGACATACGCGTTCCTCGAAGAGGTACTCCATAAGACCAAAAGCGAAATCGAACCACTCCAAATAGCAGCCTATCATAAGCAAAAGCGCTTGGTGATCCATTTGACGATTTTATTGGTTCTCTTGATTGCGCCCCTGCTATCCTCTTGGTGGCAAGCCCCGCTTTATCTCACAGGTCTATTTATGTTGCCGGTGGTGGGTTGGTTGTTTTTGGGTATATGGCCTTTGGTCCGCAAAAAGAAAGCATGAAAAGCGCCATACTACTGATTCTGAGTTTTTGGCTAACGGCTCCCCTCCTCGCGCAGCTCGATAATGGAGAGATTTACCGGCAGCTCTGGGAGGCGCATTTTAGTGAGACGCCCGCCTATGCCAAGGTCAGTGGTCAGATGTTAGAAGCGTACTTTCCTCCATTTGAAACTGATTCGAGCGCGAGCAAGCGCTTGCAGGTATTGAAGCCAGAGGTGAGCTACACACAGATTCCAGATAAACGCATCACTCGCCGCCTAGAAATCCCCTATAATGTGAAGGATAGTTTGATAGAATCCTTTCGATTGAGCCATACTGATACCTTGGATTTGCTGAGTTTCAAACAAATTCATCGAGAGAGTAAGGATGATCTAAGGGGAGAAAGCCCGACCTTTGGAGCGCGCTGGTTAAAACCTGGCCTTATGTTAGGCTTGAGTATCGGAGGTATTCTCGCCTTGTTTTACGTACGATCACGCTGATAATGAAGCATTTGATAAAAATATTGAGCAGGGTTTCTCTGCTAGCTCTTCTGGCACTAAGTCTGACTGATTGTGCCAAACCTGCGGCGCCTACGGGTGGGCCTAGGGATGAGACCCCGCCAGAAGTAGTGAAAACCATTCCGGAAGTAGGTAGCCTCAATCAAGAGACTCAGATCGTTAAAATTTATTTTGACGAGGCAATCAAAAAGGGAACCTATGGGAAAGAAATCTTCATCTCACCTTTGCCAGAGTCTCGTCCCAAAATCATCCTATCTGATAACGCCAAGCGTTTGACGATTAAATTTGAGGAAAGCCTGCGACCACAGACGACTTATGTGATCACCTTGACGGAGTTGGCGGATTTCAATGCCAGCAATAAAATGACAGAGGCCTTTACTTTGGCCTTTAGTACGGGTGATCAGCTAGACAGCCTGAAGATTGAAGGAAAGATCAATTCTGCAGTCATCGGTAAGCCGCCAGAAGATATGACGGTGATGCTTTTTGATGCGGATAGTGTGATCAATAACGATCTTTTTCTCAAGACACCGGCCTATATCACCAAGCCCAATGAGTCGGGCGCTTTTACTTTTGAGTATCTCCGCCGGGCGGAATACCGGGTCTTTGCGGTGGCTGATAAGGATAACTCCAATAGTTATAGTACGCCTTCGGAGCGCATTGCCATTTCTCCTGATAGTGTATTGCGCTTTGAAAATGATACTATCAGTGTGGCCACCACGGAGCTGTTTTCCTTTGTGGCAGATCAGCAGGCCCCCCTATTGCAAAGCTATGTTTGGCTAGGCGCTAATACGCTCTTAATCAAGTTTAATGAGAACCTCAATCTAGACGAGCTAGAGGCTTATATCAGCGATACCTTGGGTGGAGAAAGTGCTACTCTGGATACTTACACTTGGTTTCCGAATCCCGATCCTGAGTTGATGCTATATTCGCCTCGCTCTCAATTGGAATACAGTAATTTGAGCCTACTCAAGATCAAGGATAGCCTCGGTTATAGATCTGATAGTCTGTTGAGGGTGGAGCCTCGACGTGCCCGCAAAGTCACAGCTCCCCTACAGGATAAGCCAGAGTTGGATCCTACGAAGCAGTATTGGGAGATGCTTAGCTATCGCCCTTGGCGAACGATAGACAGTAGTTTGATCTTCTTGACGGATACCAATCGAGTCGATAGCCTGAAAAAGCGTTATGCAGTGACGGTTGAGGCAAATGCGTTTGAGTTAGACGTTCGGCCGCTAGGCCAAATACCCTACGGCAATTACGAATTAAGAATAGAAGGAGATTATTTTTTGCCGGCTGACTCTGCGAGAACGGATACCACTTTCCGTTATTCGGTACTATGGCCTGATCCCGTAAATTATGGCACCCTCAGTGGCTCGGTAAATCTTGACAGTATCGGCTACTCTGGCCCGATCATCATGGAGCTTTACAAGGAGAAAGAACTGGTCGCTACGGTTAATGACACCAGTTTTGCCTTTAGCATGCTGAGCCCGGGGACCTA
The DNA here is from genome assembly GCA_964534295.1 of uncultured Bacteroidia bacterium. Taxonomy (GTDB): domain Bacteria; phylum Bacteroidota; class Bacteroidia; order J057; family J057; genus JBCAWW01. The sequence goes on from CAZHOC010000415.1 coordinate 3,192, forward strand.
TACCACCAGGGTAATTTTAGATCAAGATAGTAGTGGGATTTGGACGACAGGCAGACTCTGGCCACCTAAGATGCCGGAGCCTATTTACATTGTTCCAGATCCGATTGAAATTCGGGAGAATTGGGATTTTGAAGGCCATATTGTCTTGCCAATGCCAGCAAGAAAAGCAGCAGTGATAAGTGAGGAGACCGAAGAAGAGGAAGCAGGCGAATAAGGGCTTAAAATGTGCCTAATAAGCCACTGTGAATGCTTTCTTTGGGGAGTTCAATTTTAAAAGTACTGCCTTGCCCCAACTGACTCACCACTTCAATATTGCCATGTAGGCGTCGGATCATTCTCTGGCAGATGGCTAATCCCATGCCAGTACCTTCGTATTGGCCTTCTTCATTGATTCTGCGGAAGATTTTAAAAACATGGGCTTGATCTTCCTTGGCGATTCCAATGCCCTCATCCCGAAAAATAAAAATGTGCTCATTAGCTGTTTCATCGTAGCTAACAGTTATCTGGGGTGCTTGGCCTTCTTTAGTAAACTTTAAGCTGTTGGCAATGAGGTTTTGAAAGACCAAATGGATCGTATGCTGATCAACTTTGATGATTTCGGGAAAAGGTTCAATATTGATTTGGGCTTGTGAAGTAACGATTTCCTCATCAAGATCTTCTAATACTTCTTCTAATATATGCTTTGGGCTACACCATTGATAATCGAGTTCCTGATGTTGAATGGTAGCGACTTTAAGTAAATCAGAGGTCGTGAGCTTAAGTCGATGGCTGGCTTCTATGATGTACTTCAAAAACTCCTTCTCGTCTGAGCCTAATTTATGATCAAGCCGTCTCTTGAGGAGGTCGCTAAAATTGATGATGTTTTGTATAGGAGCTCGCAGATCATGCGAAGCTAAATGAGCGTATTGCTCTAGCAATTCGTTTGACTCTGATAAGTCTTCATTTTTGCGGACTAATCGGTCATTGATCTTCTGAAAAACGAAAGTGATTTCATAATACACCAAGAAGAGAGACAGCAAAGCAAAGATGATCTCAATTGCGACAATCATCTTGAGCTTTTGGTCAGAGTCTTTTTGCATAACACTGACGAGGAGGTCCATTTCCCGTAAAAATTGTTCTTGGTTTGCCCCCAAGGCTTCCAATTGCTCATCATTGATACGGTCATTAGCCGTTAAGCTTTGGGCGCCTTTGATAAAGCTTGAAAGCTCTGTTAATCGGTCTCGCGTTTGCTTTTCGTGATATATGTCTGCGCTTTCCTCTAAGCGGTCGATTAGAAATTGCTGGGAACTATCCCATTCCTTGATACTTAATTGGAGTGCTTGATAATTAGAGACTTCTGGATTTTCGTGATAAAGCATTGCTTGGAGCATGATACGCTGACTCAGCATCCTTTGACGACCTCCTCTATTGATTAGGAGGGCATCCTCACGTTTTTGAAATAGCCAATATTGAATAAAGAGCTGATTACAAATAATCAAGGCTATAGTAATAATCGTCGCTCTGAGATATACTTTATTCTTTCTCATTTGGCTAGCGCCTGCATTAAACTTTTAAGCTTGGGTTCATCTAGCGGTTTGCAAAGAAAAGAGTGGACCAATTTTTCTCGCTCACTTCTTTCAATGTCCTTGTGGTATTCTGAAGTACTCAACATGACGATAGGAGGGTAACTCTCATGTTCAAGAGCCTCGAGCTTCTTGAGAAAATTCCACCCGTTTAGAGAGGGCATATTGATATCCAGAAAAATCACATCAGGTAGTATTGCATTATCATCTGCAAGCAATGACTCCAGAAAAGCCAATGCCTCAACGGATTTGCGGAAAAACTTAGCTTCCTCGCAAAGTCCCGATTCCTCCAAAATAATCCTATGATAGACATTTGATGGATGGTCATCATCCACAAATAGGAGGTAACGAAATCTGTCCATTATTGCGTTCAATCGAAATGCTATTTGAGTTGGACGTAGTAAATTTCCATCCCCAAAACTACCCATAGTGTGTAAAGCTAAATTAGCAAAAACTATATGAATTATGAACCAAAAGCCCTTAAAATCCTTCATTGACCTAAAAAGAATCTGGGGCAAGAATTTCTAACAAATTCATCATCAAAACGCTCCCAAACCTTTGGTCCACCATCTGAATATTACTTATCTTAACATTTATGATGCGCCGACTACTATACTTGCTGCTAGCAGGCGGTTTTCTTACATGCTTATTTGCCTGCCAGCAAACTCAAAAACTAGACTTTAATACTCAGATTCGCCCGATACTCAACCAAAATTGTTTGAGTTGTCATGGGGGAGTCAAAAGAGCGGGTGGCATTAGTTTACTCTTCAGAACTGATG
>CAZHOC010000416.1:0-586 GCA_964534295.1 uncultured Bacteroidia bacterium
GCCAGTTATTCGCGCTATCCTACCCCCAAAGTGGACGTGCGAGCGGTGGTGATGCAAGCCGATAAGATCCTTTTGGTCAAAGAGGCCGACAATCAGCTTTGGTCTATGCCAGGCGGTTGGGCTGAGATTGGCAGTACTCCTTCGGAGAACGCTGTGAAGGAGGTCCGCGAAGAGACGGGGCTGATCGTGCGCGCTAAGCGCCTGCTTGCGGTTTGGGACAAGCGTTGTCATCCGCACGCTCCACCTGAGCCGGACTATGTATATAAGATGGCCATCCACTGTGAAGTAGAAGGCGGCGAAATCAAAGAAAGCATTGAGACGACGGACATTCGTTGGTTCAGCTCCGCCGAACTCCCTCCCCTCTCAGTTAACCGTAATACAGAGTCTCAAATCCTTTGGGTAATGAAAGCTGTAAAGGAAGGGCTAGCGGTTGTGGTGGATTGAATTTCGAATATAGAATTTCGAAGGCTGAATAATGAAGGGAAAGAAAAGGGATAAGCGTTCTGCGCAGCAGTAATAAAAAATAAAGATACCGGATAATCCTCCTAGCGTCGTATTTCCGGAATGGCGGATAGCTTTAATTCCT
>CAZHOC010000416.1:605-1869 GCA_964534295.1 uncultured Bacteroidia bacterium
GTCATCCCAGCCTAATGAATGAGCCAAGGCGAATTCATAGAGCAGGGATCTAAGAGACAAGCGTTCTGCGAAGCAGTAACCAATCCCCAAGGCCTTTCGACTGCGCTCAAGGTGACAATAAGAGAGACGTGTCATCCCGAGCTCCGCCGAGGGAACTTTGTCAGTCAAACACGCGCCTTGCCTTAGAAAGATAAGCGTTCTGCGAAGCAGGCAGGGAATGAAAGATACCGGATATGCTCGTGCCTCACATTCCGGTATGACATATATGCTATATAATGAACTCCGAACTCCGAAGGGTTTCAATGCCTTCTCCATTGGACATTCGAAATTCGACATTCCCCAATTCTTCTGCTCATTTCAATATTTCATCATTAGGTACTACCTTCCAAATATGCTCTACTTTCTAAGCACCTTTGATAGTCCTCGACTCCGCTATACGCTGGAGTTGATCTTTGGGCGTATTTTGGGAGTTGAGTATCAGCAAGTAAGCATCTCGGAGCATCAGGCCAATCCCCAGCCGCTGACGATTAATTATACCAAGTTGATGCTGCCGGAAGCCTTTAGTGTACCCAATGCCGGTTTACTAAGCCAAGAAGGAGTTGACGCGATTGATACTAAAATGCAAGCCGGCGGTCTGCCTTACTTATTTTATTACCAGACCAGCGGTGGTTCTTATCAATTGCCCTATGATGTGTTTTCAGCGGCTTTTTATTTGGTGTCTGATTACGAAAAATATGTAGAAGCGCATTACGATAAGCATGGCCGCTATGAACCCCAAGCCTATCCCTCTCGTGATTGGCAACTCAGTGAGCGTCCTTTGGTGCATTTGTATTGTGAGCAGCTATGGGGACTTCTAGAACAACATTTTGGCAAGGAAAATCTGCCTTCTCGCCAGGAACGGAGCTTTGAAACGCGTTTTACCTTTGATATAGATTTCCCCTGGAAGTATAAGTACAAAGGTCTCAAGATTGCCTTAGGAGGCTTAGCCAAGGATTTGCTCAAGGGAGAGTGGGGCCGCTGCGCGGAACGCTTACGCACGCATTTTACAGGTGATGATCCCAACGATACTTTTGATTTAATCCTCGAGCATTTCAAAACCGCTAATACTCGCTTCTTCTTTCTGATCGATCGAAATTCGGAGCATGATAGTCGCTTTACTTATGAGCATCCGCAGTATGCGAGTTTGATTAGGCGTATCACTCAAGCGGGTTATCAATACGGCGTCCATCCCACCGTCCTTCATGCGTTGCAAATCGTCTTCCGT
>CAZHOC010000416.1:1879-4994 GCA_964534295.1 uncultured Bacteroidia bacterium
ATCCCTCTTATGAGAGCTTCCTCGATCAAAATGTGTTGGCACATGAACAATGGGCCTTGTCTCAAATTACGGGTGAAGATATCCTGCGTTCTCGACAACATTTCTTACGTTATAGCTTGCCTAAGACCTATCGAGCCTTGATCAAATTGGGGATCAAAGAAGAGTATAGTAGCTGCTTATTCCAGACTGGAGGCTTTCCCAACGGTATGGCCATCGCTTATCCTTGGTACGATCTCCTCGCCAATGAGGCCACGGAATTAATGATACATCCGACCATGATCATGGACCGGACTTTGCAACAATATCTAGCGATGAGCCCCGAAAAGGCAAGCCTTCGTTATCAATCTCTCAAAGCGGCTACTCTAGCAGTTAATGGCACTTTTACGGTTTTGCTACACAATGATGTACTCAGCGAATCAGAAGAATGGCAAGGCTGGCGAGAGATGGTAATTGGCTGGGCCAGTGAAGGATAGGCTTTTGGGCTATTTTATTATCTTAGGAGTGTTTTGACTCAAACTGCACTCATCACCTCAATCATTCCCCCACTTTAGTATCAAATTGCATGTTCACAAAGGAGCAAATCAAAAACATCCTCTTTCTCGATATAGAAACCGCTTCCTCCGTACCCGAATACGCCCAGCTTAGCGAGCGTATGCAGGAGTTATGGGATAAGAAAGCGAATCGTTACCGCAGGGGGGATGATGCGGAGAAGAGTAGTGCTGAGTTATTTACGGCCAAGGCAGGCATCCACGCCGAGTTTGCGAGAGTGGTTTGTATCTCCTGTGGTTACATTACTTTTGATGATGACAATACGCCCAGTATGACCATGAAGTCATATGGAGGCGAAAACGAGCATGAGATCCTCACAGACTTTGGCAAAATGCTCGATAAATATACCGCGGTCAAAGGCGGTCGCACCCTCTGTGCCCACAATGGTAAAGAGTTTGACTATCCCTTCTTGGGGCGTCGCTATGTGATCAACCAGATTCGTATCCCATATTCCTTGCAGGTGCAGGGCAAAAAGCCTTGGGAAGTCAATCTACTCGATACTATGGAGCTATGGAAGTTTGGCGATTATAAGTCATATACCAGTCTCAATCTACTTTCGGCAGTTTTGGATATTCCTTCTCCTAAAGATGATATAGATGGGAGCGATGTCGGTCGCGTATTTTGGCAGGAAAAAGACCATGAGCGTATCCGCATCTACTGTGAAAAAGATGTACGCACTACTGCTCAAGTCATGTTGAGAATGAATCGCTTTCCTTTAATGGAGTAGTCAATGTAAAAATGAATGAAGTCTTGAATAGTTGAATCTAAGCTAAACAGATACACTAGCCTTCAACAAATCAACAGTTCATCAAATCAATAAATCCAGAATGTCCGAATACAAACGTCTCAAACGCGTCCTCAAGAGTTTGATCCCTCACTTTCCGAGAGACGAGGATCGCCAATATTCCTTGGCCGATGCCCGCAATATGATCAATGATGTGGGCCTACAAATGTCAGCTGAAGTTTTGGATAAGCTTGTGAGTAACGACAAAATCCTCGACGACTTCTTGAGTAACATCTACTATCTGGAGAGCGATATCGGCCGCAAAGTCGTGACCGATTATGCCACCATAGATATGAAGTATAATCCGCGTGTATACGTGGAGGATGATTTGGTAGGCTTTTCGGTAACGCATCGGGGAGAAGAGATTGTCTTTGCGGAGTATGAGTTGAATAAGTAGGGGTGTTGGTATAAAGTATAAAGTAGTTAGAATAGGATATGGCGATATATAGCAATTGGTCTTACTACTTTGTACTATTTACTTTCTACTTTTTCCGCGGCTGCTCGCCGAACGCTTAGCCCTAGGCCGTGGCCTTGGGCTGCTGCTAGCGAAAGCTTGGCTTCTTGGTTCATCCGTAAACTATTTTCTTGTATATCTCGCTCTAGGAGCCAGTTACCTAGGCCCCCTTCCTGGGCGATGAGATCGGGTGCTGAGGCTGCAACCCATAAGCCTGCGGCAGTCAATATACTGGTCTCGCCAAAATGTGCCCCTAATTGGGCCGTGAAACCGTTGGCTTGTAGGTAACGATAGAGCCGAATGGTGGCCAAAATCCCCCCATTTTTTGAAATCTTCAAATTGTAGTGGTTAAAGCAGCCCCGCTCGACTAAGCGTTCTCCGGAGGAGAAAGTGGTAAGAGACTCATCTGCCATCAATTTGACCTGCCCGCCAAAGCGCTTACATAAATCTATCATTTGCTGATCTTGAGCAATCGGAAGCGGTTGCTCGATCACCTTTACTCCTGCTTCTATCAAAGCTGGAATCAAGTCTAAGGCTTGCTCATAAGTCCAGCCAGTATTGGCATCTACCCTGATCGGGAACGCCTCTCCCCAATGCTCCTTGACCCAATTAACCATGGCAAGGCAATCTGCCAATTGATGATTGACTTTGAGTTTTATTTCTCTGAAAGCAAAGGATTTCAACAAAGGAAGGAGCTTGGGCAGTCTTGTGGGCTTGTCCAAAGGAACAATCCCGCTATAATGTACCTGCCGTGATTGTCTGATGCCTAGGGCGTAGGCAAGGGATTGCTTTTGCGTCTTGCCCCAAAGGTCAAGCAAGGCGATCTCTAATAAGCATAATGCTGCCGGACGAAGGACTCTGGCCGCTTCCTGAAAGAGAAATACCTGCAACTCGGCAAAAGAGTTAAACGTTCTGCGCAGCAGCACCGGCCAAATTACTTTTAACTCCTCTATCACACTGGCAAAATCCTCTCCCGTTACATAAGGTCGAGGACAAGCTTCGCCAAATCCGGTTTCACCATCTTTGCTAATCAGTTCTAGGATGATAGAGTCCGAGCGATGGGTGGATTGATTGGCTTGACTAAAACGAATACGTAGAGGTACTCGAAACCGATAGATGTGATGAGAGCGGATTTGCATAGTGGATGGTTTAACGGGAAGGGACTAGTTGTGGTATCAAGATTCGGCGTTTGAGCGAGCGCAATTGTTGGCGAATGATCCGTTTGCCGATTTTGAAGAAGTTATTTGAGCTAACAGGAGCGAGGGTGAGCAAACCGTTGCCTTCGATATAACCGGGATTGCGTTGCTGGTAATAAGCAATAAGGGGGT
>CAZHOC010000416.1:5020-5526 GCA_964534295.1 uncultured Bacteroidia bacterium
TTTTACGCGCTGCGTCGTGAGCGTATTTCTGTGGTTTGAGGACTACTCCGGTATGAGGCTGATAAAGAGGGCCGTAATGCATGGAGCCGATATGATGCATCAACTTCTCTATCACGGGTGGTTTTCGGTGGGAGGGACTCGGATAATATTCATCCAAGGTGCGTGCAAAAACCAAATAGGGTTTGTAGCTAAGGGCATCGCACCAGAAATAAACTTTAGCAAAAAGGAAGTAATACCAATAACGTCGCATTAGCTTCATGCCTGTCTTTTGCATGAGTGCCTTGCCTCTAAATGCCTTGTGAATAATGGTCTGGCCATAATAAATCGTAAGACGCCAGTGGGATTCAAAACGAAAAGGAGTCACCCGTAGACCCGTAAAGCCAATCAATTGCTCTCCTTTATAGTAAAAGGAGTAATGGTCGTTGCGGGGAATGCGGGCGAGAAAGGCCTCCTTGCTGTAATTGTAGTATTGAGAGTAAAGTTCCCACATTTTTTCCTGCAAGCCT
>CAZHOC010000417.1:0-5525 GCA_964534295.1 uncultured Bacteroidia bacterium
TACTTCCATCTTGAATTCCTTGGGTCAATTCATCTGCATACTGATCCCCAAAATTTTGGCGCAAAACTTCTTCTTGCGCTTTTGTAAGGTCTCTGATGCGTAAACCAAATTCCTTTACACTATCGGCGGCCTTGTCCGTGAAAACACCATCATTGATTCCTTGCGCAATCAAGCTAACGGAATCCGAAAAGCTAAAACCTGCCTGTTCAAACTGGGCGCTATATTCGTCAACCTGACTTAAAAGCTCATCTCCCCCTTCTTCTCCGACCAAAATGAGGCCTCTACGAATCTCTTTAAGACTTTCAGTGTAGCTTTGTCCAAACTCTTCTGATGCAGCTTGGGTAGCTGATACGATACTTTCTTGACTTGATCCAAATGTCTCCTCTAATGCGACTACCTGAGCTGATAAAGCCCCCAATTCTTCGCCTTCAGCAATCCGGCTTAATTGTGCCTTAAGCCCGAAAAAACGCTTTTCTAACCCTAAAACTGATCTCGCACCTTCAACAAGACTGCCGATCAATACTGCAATGGCTCCTATACCAGTACTGACCAACGTGCTTTTGATGACAGGACCTATGCGTTGAAAAGCTTTCCCAAATAGTCCAACGTTGCTAGATGCATTGTCAAGACCTTTGCCAACGCCACGAATAGCAAGCCTTTGTTCATCTAATACTTCTTTGACCCTACGAAGGTCATCTGCCTTTTTGTTGTATTCATCGGTTCCAATTGTAAGGTTACGCAGTTCTCTATTCAATTGCTTATATGCCTTTTGCATATCAGCAATGGTATTCAACGTCTGCTTTTGTCCGTTGATTTCTAGTTCTACCTGTACTCTGTCTTTCCTTACTGAAGCCATATCATTTGCCCGTTAGGGTCGTTTGGATATCTTCTTTGGTGCGTTCTAGAACATATTCTGGGTAGTTGTTAAGTAATTGTCGCACCAATTGCTCTACCTGAGAGTAGAAGGTCTGATTGAACCATCTCGCTCCTCTTCGCCGCTTTGCAAGCTTTACTCTGCTCCCTCTACTTGCGATGATTGCTGAGGCTACGCGCTCTTCTTTTTGTTCAGTTGTAAGTCTACTGCTGTCTCCACGTTCATAGCCTGGTATGTATCGAAATCGCTCGACTCCAATGCGACTCACCCACCTTAAAATAAAATTGTCACCCTGCGCAATGGCCCTCTTGCTGTAGTCTAGGCTACGCATATCTACATGTCTCCCTGAATCTTGAAAAGCAAGTTGAAACGTTTGCCCTGTAACCATCACTGTAAGGTTTCTCAATGTCTCACTTGGGACTTTTTTCCCTCGCTTCTTTAGTTCCCCAAGAAGTACGGCTTGAACATTGACTGCCCACTCCCGAAGCTGTATGTTGGTGAATTGCTCTGGAGTGATCATGTCTTAATCATCATTTCAGCAGTCGCAGATTGAATCCCATTTCGGCCAATAGTCAAAGTTATCTTCTTGGGTAAGCCCCAAGAATGCCCTTCCCTTACGCTTACTAGATAACGCTTGGTCCAATCCAACCGAAAAAGGTCACTTGGCAATAAATGCAAACTATATGTTGCTGCTTTTGCATTGGTGATAAAATCTATCCACCCCTCCCACCAATATTGATAGAGGCCATTAAAGCCTCCCCATAACAAGCTTAAGGGATCATTAGGGAGTTGGCTTGGGTCTGCTCCAAGACTACCAGTAGCAGTCTGGACAAAAGGGCCCTGGAAACCGCCAAAGAAGTCAATAATTCCTCGATACCACATTAATCTAATATCCTCGACTTGAGGTATTGGCTCCAGTCCATACATCACCGTATTTATTCGCTCTTCTGCTCTTAAATGTGCAAAGGTTCCCCCGCCTGGCGGTTGAGACCCTGTGTTAGCTTCTTCCTGCAATGCATAGATCTCAGCAGATTTACTCTCGCTGCCATCTCCTACGACTACTTGAGTAGGCCTATATCCTTGATGTATTATCTCGTTAGTAGGAGGGGTACTCCCTGGAATTACCTGCTCAATCGTGATTTCTCTGGTAAATTGATCTAAAATAAATTCGTCGGGCTCATTTCCTTCTGATATTAGGTTTACACCATCTTCTTGCGCTTGACCATCTGAAAACGTATAGCCTGATGAGGAAGAACCAATCTGATATTCTATCACCTTTTGAGTCCAGTCAATAAAATCTGAGGTTAAGACATCTCCTTTCCAGAATAGCCGTAAACGATTCCCATTCAAAATAGGAGATACTGCAAACGCCTGCATCAAGCCCCGAAGCAAGGTCTTTACTTCAGATGTAGGGAGATGTCTACTGACATCTATAGACTCAGTATGTAGGTTAGTGGGGCGGATACCTACCCCTGATACGGGACTTTGAACTTGGTAACTCTTATCAAGAGTTTGATTGTTCCAAAAAACGAGCGTCCTCAATTGAGGGTGAGATAAAAATGTATCTGTCTCCTCCAACTCATAGCCCTCTGAAGAAGCAATAGTTTTTAGAACGTAAATAAGATAGGGGAAAGGAATTAACGGGAAATATCCGTTTGTACCTTGATTTCGAGCTCTGACTTCATCCGTAAAACTTCCACTTAGGTAATAGTTTACAAAATCAGGAACTTCAGATGCGTTTTGAACATGATTCCTATCTTCGCTAGGACTGGGTTCGGAGCTATACATTCCTATCACTCGTACTGGAGCGAAAGTATAATCATAGTCATCAACCGTCCCCGTTGCTACCAAATTCGCATGAAGTATCATGTCGCTTGAAGCATTTAGGTCTGAGTCATGTGCAGTATTACTTATTTGCCGCTTACCTCCATAGTCATATTCGTTGATATGTTTACTGTCTATTGCTCTCATGAGACGACTGACGCCTAGTGACAGAGAAATCGAAGCCTGGTCTTTATTGGATTCTGAAACACTGATAGTAGCATCCTGAAATGGGTTTCCAAACAGATATAACCATGCTGATATATCTTGGTCCCTACTAGACATCATGGCATCCGGATACTCAAGTAATCGTCGATTGTGAGGTGTCAGATCAATAGAAAATCTAAAGCTATGCGAGTTGTTGCCAATCTCTTCAGAGAATAAGGGGTTTACCAATTCCAAGGTGATACTAGCGTCCCCTAATTCTAAAAACTCATCCCCGATCCTTATGCCAATTGCTGAAGTCATAACCCACGATGCGCCCCCGTCGCATCACGATAGTTGAAGCTTATGCGCTCTAAAAAATCATTGTCTTGATTAACCGTAAAACTGCCACGATCAATAGCTATTCTTTCCCTTAGATATCCAAAGTCTTGAGTGATATACACGTCTTCACTGATCATCAGATCCAACAGCCAGTCAGCATGTCCATTAGGTAGGTATCCACTGTATTGCTCGTATACTTGCTCATATTCAGTTCGGTATTGCTGTCTTACTTGCTGTAGACTCCCGACTGGTATTAGCCTCTCTACCTGAGTACTGCTTATGTTTGCATTGCGACTCCTCTCTCCTTTGCTACGAAGGCTATGCCAACCGCCAAGACTTCCTTCCCACAGAAAGTACCTAGGCATAGGAGAGCAGTCCCACGGATCCAATCGATAGCTGGTATGTTCTCCGACTTCACTTTGGTCTGAATCATTAATTAGCCATACCTCCCATTTTGTGACTTGCTGGCTAAGCTGGTCGAGACCTAATTGCTCATATCCGGCTGGAAAACGGATTACATCATACTGGATTCCTTGATATGTTTTGCTTGTTGACACTGTCTGATCGGTACCATCTTCAAAATAGGCCTTGTATTTCAGCCTAACCGTCATGTTAGCCGGAAGTACTGCTGTGTGGTATTCGGGTAAAAAGGGAGTTGTATCCTTCCAACTTGGTTGGCGTGTCAAAGGGTTTCCATCAGTAACCGCCCACTTAAAAAGGTTTTGACCTAGGTACTTATTAAATCCCGCTCGCAGTATGTGGAAGGTGTAGGTGTAAGGAGAACTATTCAAATTCCCTCCTACGTATTCTTCCAACTCAATTCGTACGCGTCTAGAACTTTGCTCTAATCTTTGTGGGAGTCTGTCTGAAATATTAGCGGGAGGTGGATCCGGTTGCAATAGGTCTTCCAATAGGGTACTGATCTCAAAATAAACAAACCGGTCACTTAATGGAGCATAGTGCCGAAGTGTCAGATATTCTTGCCATGTTCCAGATCTATACCCCACCTCTTCCATGATGCGCAGTCGCACGTGGTAATCTTCTAGCGATTCCCAATTAGTATCTGCTTGTACAGACACTAGAATCCGATTGCGTACCGCACAGAGGCTGGAGGGGAAGTTGGGGTTATTCAGGCTCATACTCCAATGGTTACATCTTCAAAATCTCCTGAAACCACAATTACTTGGTCACTGACTAGGACCAGAGTCATCTCATCTTGATATGCCCACAACCCATCAATCAAACTAGCACTGCGAAAAGCATTGGTAAATCCTTCAGTGAAAGGACTATCATTGCGGGTTCCGATCTGTGCGACCAATGAAGCGATGACATTGCGCGTAGAACTGAAGGTTTGTTCTTCCCAATTGACAGAATAAGCCTGGCCACCTACGGATAAACTGACAGGATCTCCATTTTGCCATACTGGCGAGAGTCGAAGTACCTGGTAATTGTCTTCCTCGACATAGCAAAGAGGGCGATAGCTTTCCAGCTGAAAGCTTAAGCCCCATCCCCAAAGCTGATCATTGGAAGTATTTTTTATTGGAATTACCTCAACTGTGTTGTCAGCCAGAATCTCATCTTCAATCATCTTGGCGACAATCTTTTCTATCACAGGCATGATCAGATCTAGAGTCTTGTCCTGCGTCTCAAAGTCGTCATCTTTTACGTAGGCCAAAACCGCCAATTCGCAGTCATAGACAAACCTCCCAGATCTGTCCTCCGCTGTCCCTGTAAGACTTGGGCGCGTAAGCTCTAGCATAGGGTATCGAGTAACTGACCGCTCCTTGGTGAGTACCCTCGCAGAGTCACTCATCACGTAGCTGCTGCCATCTGCACTCAAAGCAATTTCAGGAAAGGCGTAGCCAATCTCGCTGAAGTAGTGGCGGTATTGTTCGTAGGACTCTATTTTGATCATGACCTAGCTTGTAATTGGAGATCGTAGAGAATGGTATCTAAAGGGGTGTACATGGTCTGTTCTATAGTGCCGTAGCGAGGTCCCGCTAGCTGGTATACCAAGTCGATCCATGCTTGAGGTCCTGATGCTTTAACACCCTGGACCTTGTCTCCTGTCTTTTCATCTATCTCAGAAAAAAAAACGCTACCCTTATATCTTTCGTGAATCAGTGCTTTGCACCCGGCAAAGAATAGGACTACAGGCAGTTTACACTCATAGCCAATCTCGGTCCACGCTGATATGCGCAAATCACAAATCGAGGTATTGAATTGCTCCCGTAAGTCTCCCTTAAAAGTGCTGGCGTCAGTTGGGTCTACATCTCTGGCTCGAGGTCGACATAGATAGCCCACTATGCGATGGAAGTAGTCAGAAGCCTGTTCCTGGAGTCCT
>CAZHOC010000418.1:0-5522 GCA_964534295.1 uncultured Bacteroidia bacterium
ATTGTTGAAGGGGGATGGGTGAGAGTTTAAACTCATCAATTCAACAATTCAACAATTTCCCCTACCCTTATCTGTTCCATGCAGTTAAAGTGTCCCTTCGGGCAACGCTCATAGCCGATCTTTGAACAAGGACGGCAGGCTAGTCCTTTGACCTCCACGATTTCGTGTGGGCTTTGATAGGGAGTCATGCCCATCTCAGGTACGGTATTGCCCCAAATAGAAATGATTTTTTGGCCAAAAGCAGCGGCGATATGCATAAAACCCGTATCATGGGCGACCACCTGATTGGCTTGTTTCATTAAGGCTGCAGATTGCAGGAGACTGTATTTTCCTACGGCATCAAAGACAGGAGAATCTACCGCTTGCAGAATTTCATCGGCTTCGCTCCTTGCATCGGGTCCTCCGATCAATAATATTGGCTGCTGATAAGTATTGATTAGTGCAATGAATTTAGCCGTCGGCCAACGCTTAGTCGCATAAGTAGCGCCTAATACTATTGCCAAAGGCTGAGGATAGCCCCAATCTGCTAAAAGTTTTTTTGCTTCTAATTCTGCCCCATCAGGCAAAAACAATTCTAATCCTCCTTCATCTAGCTTTGTCCCTAGCGCATTGAGGCAATCTCCATATCGCTTTACGATGTGAGGCAGTGGTTTAGGCGGCTTCGCCGAACGCACCATTTTATACTTCGCTAGGTTTTCCTTATCAAAGCTGACGCTTGGGCAGCCTAAGGCATTTTTCACCCGCCAAGAACGAAGATTCTTATGCAGATCGATGACATAGTCAAAGGCCTCGGCCTTCAAAGCTTTTAGGGGAAGCTTTCCCTCTTGGTCTAAAAAATGTAGCTGAGAAATATGCGGATTATGAACTAATAGTTCTTTGAAAGCCGGCTTGCTGAGATAATGAATTTCCACCTCTGGCTTTGCCTGCTTTAAAGAGCGTATGACTGGACTCGTCAAGACGATGTCTCCAATCGAACTAAAGCGTATGAACAAGACCTTCATTAAGCCCGAGGATCAATCGTTTCCGCTGCATTCTCATCTATCCTAGCCAAGATCATATGAGCGGCTTCTAAAGCATTGTAACCGTCTTGTAGGCTTACTTTCACGGGCTCTCCCTGCTGCACAGAACGAGCAAACTCTTCTAGCTCCATCTTAATGGCATTCACTCCTCTAGACTCAGGCTTCTCAAAGACCAAAAATTTGGTCTCTTTGCCGGTTTCTAGGGGCATGGCCATCTGACTATCCCCTTTGCTAGGATCAACCTCCTCTTCGAGGCTAAAGACCTCACTTTCCTTCTTGAGGAAATCAAGAGCGAGATAATTGTTTTTCTGGAAAAAGCGGAGACGACGCATTTGCTTAATCGAAATACGGCTTGCCGTCAAATTGGCCACACAGCCATTGACAAATTCAATACGAGCATTAGCGATATCAGGGGTATCACTGATTACCGATACACCACTGGCGTTAATCTCCTTGATGGGAGAACGAACTAAGCTAAGCACGATATCCAAGTCATGGATCATCAAGTCTAAGACTACCGAGACGTCTGTGCCTCTAGGATTATAAGGTGCTAGGCGATGTCCTTCGATAAAACGAGGTTGGATCTCCCTATCCTCCACGGATAAAAAAGCAGGATTAAAACGTTCCACATGCCCTACCTGTATCACCAATTCAGGATGCTCTGCTTGTATCTCAAGAAGAGCTTGCCCTTCGGCCAAGGTATGACTAAGCGGCTTTTCGATAAACACATGCTTTCCTGCTTTCAAAGCCGACTTGGCAATATCAAAATGCGAAAGTGTTGGCGTCACAATATCTACAGCATCTACTTGAGACAAAAGAGCCTCAGCACTTTCAAAGCCTGGTATCCCAAATTTCTCTGCAACAGTCGCTGCGACTTCTGGATTAGGATCAAAAAAGCCGACTAAATCCCATTCTTCAATTTCATTTAGCAATTTCAAGTGAATTTTGCCCAGATGGCCAGCGCCAAACAAACCGATTTTTCGCATATTTTCGTTACAAGATTGAGGGGAAAATATTGTTTTCACCTATTAACAATACACTCTCGCAATAACCTAATTTTTCCTCGAATCATAAACCCCATTTTTTCTCATGCGCAGATGGTCATTTTTTTCTTTAGGGAGTATAGCGACCCTGCTGTTTTTGGCGGCTTGCGATAAAGGGCCTTCGGAAGCGGTTTTACTTTCTCAGTATCCAGAGGATCTGGCAGAAGTATTGATTAGTAGCTGTGCGACAGAAGCCTGTCATACGGGTCCACAAGCGGCGGCTGGCCTAGACTTGAGTACTTGGGACAAGATGATGGCTGGAGGCGATAGAGGGGCTGTTACAATCCCTTATGAGACTGTTTGGTCAGAAGTACTGAGTCGAGTCAATCAAAATACCATCAGCGGGCCTAATGCCATCGGCACTGATCATCCTGCCTTGGATTCTGCCGGTCTGATCCTACTCAAGAATTGGATTGAAACAGGCGCAAAATCTAAACAAAACCTCTATCCTTGGATAGCAGAAGAACAATCCAGTGCCGACAAGCTATTTACCTTATGTGCGGGCAGCGACCTTATCGCCGTAAGTCAACTCAGCACCAATCGTTTGATGCGTTATTTTGAGGTGGGTGTCGATCCTGATAATCTAGAGGCGCCGCATTTTATTGCCATATCGCCAGACAAGCAGTTTTTGTATGTGAGTTTGATAGAAGGAGGATTTGTAGAGAAGTATCGTACTGATAATTACGACTTCGTCGAACGAGTGGCCGTGGGTTCTAGCCCCTCTCTACTCACGCTGAGTCCAGATGGCAAGTATTGTCTGATTAGTCATTTCAATTCAGACGACAACTCTCCCAAACTCACCATGATCAATACCGAGAGCATGAGCATCGTAGGAGATCCTCTGATCGCTTCTGGGCAGTTTTTGCACCGTCCCCATGGTTTGGTTACTAATCAGGACTTTAGTGTCCTCTACGTGGGAGCCTCCAATGGCAACTATTACAGCAAACTAGAAATAGATCCGACTGATGACAATGGTCCCTTTTTGAGTGAGGAGAAGTTCAGCCTTGATCCGCTCAATGCTCCCAGTCCCATGGGATCAGTCGATTATCAGCCCTACTATTTGGAGATTGACCATACCAACAATCGCCTATTCATCAGCTGTAATGCTACGGATGAAGTGCGGGTATTTAATCTCAACAATGATCAACTCATCGGCAGCATACCCACGGGTGATTATCCGCGCCTTATGGCTTTTGACCCCGCTGGGGAACGCTTATTCGTAATCTGTAGGGATGAAGCCAATAACAGCGTTCAGGGCGAATACAAAGGCTGTGTGAGTGTATTAAACACAGCTGATCTAAGTCTAATAAAAAACATCTACAATATTGGCCACGTACCCCATGGCATTGCTTATAGCCCAAGCCAGAACTTGATTGTGGTCAATAGCGAAAACAATGGCGGACTGATCCCTAGCTTTAATCCTACCGGTGGACGGCCAGGACCCGCAGGCTTTTATAGCCTGATTGATGGCAATAGTTTAGAAGTCATTCCAAATTCGGAACGACAAATTGCAGTATTACCCAATGCATGCGTAGTCAGCGAATAAGCTGATTACATCTGCGACTTCACATTTTTCAATTCTTGGTTCAGTAATTCGCGGGCGCGAAATAACTGGGCTTTGACCGTACCCAAAGGTATGTCAAGCTCTTTGGCTACCTCATCATAGCTAAACTCCTTGAAATAACGCAGCTCAACGAGCACACGATACTTCTCCGGCAAGCGATCAATGGCCATGGTCAGATACTTTGCTCGCTGCTTTTTGAGCATGGTATCATTAGGATCCAGATCATCATCCTTGACATCAAAGGTCATATTGGAGCCATCATCTCCCTCGACTGATTGATCGATAGAAATGGTCTGCACCCGCTTTTTACGGATGAAGTCAATACAATTATTGGTAGCGATCCTAAATAGCCAGGTAGAAAAGGCGTATTTCGAATCAAATTTATTGATCGAGTTAAATGCTTTGGCGAAGGCCTCCTGGGTCAAATCTTCCGCATCATCAGCGTTTTTGACCATCTTCAAAAGCATGTAATAGACAGATTTCCGATACTTCTTTAGCAACGTCTCAAAGGCTGGCTGTTCTCCTCTTTGTGCGGCGGCCACTAACTCTCGGTCTTCTTTCGTATTTTTTGAGACTCTTGCTTTTTCGTCCATGAAGGTTTTCTAATCGTTCCGATTGGTACAAAAATCAAATTGTAGAGAAAAAACAGAAAATCCAAAAGCGGATAGAGCATTAGCAAACGCTCCCTGTCAAAGCTCGGTTTTACGGCTCCCCACAAAATCCAACCCATAAGTACCCTACTAAGGAGTACAGTCCACAAAAAAAGGTTGGTTGG
Organism: uncultured Bacteroidia bacterium; assembly: GCA_964534295.1. GTDB lineage: Bacteria > Bacteroidota > Bacteroidia > J057 > J057 > JBCAWW01. The sequence continues at coordinate 4,402 of CAZHOC010000418.1, forward strand.
CGCTAAAAAAAATTCAGTCAGCCAGAAAATATTACCCGCCAAATGACTGAAATGAAAAATCCCCAGTGCAAGTTTCGACTGAATGGAATAGGCGGGCGATGCGCTTAGATGCCGATTTTTTTGTTTAAACCAAGCACTCCAGCTCATTTTGGGTTCTGACCAAGTCCAAGACTCAGGACTCATCATCAAAGCCGTATTACTGGCTTGTGCATTGGCGTTGACCAAAAGATCGTCGTCGCCGGATAAGCGTTCCGCGAAGCGGTCAAAGCCCTTAGCGCGCTCGAAAAATGATTTTTTATAAGCCAAATTTCGTCCTACTCCCATATAAGGCATCCCGAGGCGGGCAAAGCCTATATATTGCAAGGCCGCATAGGCAGTTTCAAAACTCTGAAAAGCATTGAGCAAAGAAGGATACAGACGGTAGGGGCCTAAGCCTAAAACCAGTTCCGTTTGCGGCTCAACCTTCCGGGCAATTTCAGCTAACCATTTTGGACTTAGTTCACAGTCGGCATCAGTAAAAGCAAGCCAATCGTTCTGCGCAGCAGCAATACCTAAGTGTAAAGCCCATTTCTTAGGAGCCCATCCCTCAGAAGTTTCTGAAACCTCAATGATCTTGAGTCGAGGATTACTTTCAGTGGCTAAATAAGCGGCACTATCGTCCTCACAACGGTCTAGGACAAGGATAAGCTCATATTCGGGATAAGCTTGCTCTAACCAAGAAGATAAGTATCGTTTTAGATTGGGAGATTCGTTGCGCGCAGCGATGATAACAGAGAAGGCAGGCTGAGAGGATTGTTTTGTTTCCTTACGGCTAGCCGAACGCCAAGCCAAGACCAAAGCGGCCAGGATTAGGAGATAAATTCCCCAAAAGAGGAGGCTAAGAAAAATCACTTCTCCTGATAAACTACCTCTGCCACAGTCTGGCCTACAGCTTTGAGGGTCTCACGAGAAATAACCTCCATATTATCACTGTGGGTATGCCAGCCGCCAAAGAAGCCTCCGGCAGGTTCCATATGGATAATATCGATGCTTTTTACCGCACCGGGATCATTCATATAAACGTGATCGTCTACGATAGCTCCAACTCGCTGGTTAGAAAAATATTGTCCGTAGCCAAGGCG
>CAZHOC010000419.1:0-5521 GCA_964534295.1 uncultured Bacteroidia bacterium
TCTAATTGCTGAATCCCTTGGCTCAGTTCCCCATTTAGGGGATGCTGGTTCAATACATTTTTACAAATGGCTTGGGCATGGGACCATTGGGTCGCTGATAAGGGACCTCCCAATCTTTGAAACAAACCTAAGCCTAGGCCCAATATCAATGATAATAGAGAAAGTCCACTCAACACCTCAATCAAACTGCTCCCCTCTAGCTTCCACTTTCTCATTTCCTGGATGATAAATTTTTAAAACGGCTGTTTCTGCTTCATCAAAAAGAAAAGGACCGGCATAGGCAGGCGCCAGCCGATCCTCCCAAAGTTGGGCGTTCAGTAAGTGATTCCGAACGGTTCCAACCGCAGTACGAAGCACAAATCCTTTGGCGATGACCATTCCACCAACTACACCGTGTAATGATAGATTGCCTGCACAATGCAGCGTACCATAAATTGCACTTCCTTCGCCAACAATAAGCTGAGGCCGGAGATTCGAAGAGGAGCTAGAGCCGATAGCTTGATAGAAAAGAACGGCCCCTTCGATCCGGCATCTCCTTTTGATCTCTAAAATGGCGGGACGATCAGGCTTTGCCGACAAAGCCAACATACTTGGAAATTGGAGCTGGACATCATCACCCAAAAGCAATGAATCGCCAGCAAAAACCTGAAATCGTCCCTGCACACCATTTTGCATCTTGATGCTTGGGGCAATCAAAATCACATCTTCCAATGAAGCATTAGCTCCAATCTCGATAGACTCCGTTGCCATCAGCATAATTTTTCCTTGATATTTTCCCCCTTTGATATACAGTTTCCCTCTCGTCCTAATTTTCATAATTGGCTCTCTCCAGCCTTGCTTCAGATCTTCTTCTATAATTAAAGCTGGTCTCTCTAAATAGCCCTCTCTTAAGGCTTGCAGAGAATCGAGAATAGCTTTGATCTCCTTCGGGATATCGGGGAAATCTCGTTGACTAAGCCTTCTACTAGGCTTAATTTTTTCAACTGAAGGTATATTGCCTCTAAAATTCTGACCATTAGATCGCTCTGTGTAGATTTTTCCCTTCGGGACCAATACCTCTCCTTTGAGTTGAGTATTTCCTTTTAGGGTCAATGGGTATCCCTCATCCGATAAAGCAAGCCCCACCTTATTTTTTCCTAGCTTTTGGCCAAGTAACACACTCATTTGCCCTTTTTGGTGCTGATGACTCGCCTTTATATGGCTTAGCTTAAATCCTCCCCAGTTTTCAAAACTCACCCATGCACTATCTTGCTCCTCATACCAAGAGAAATCCTTAAACTTCTCTGTATGCGCTAATGCTAGTGCTACCGTGGATCTAAGATTGTCCTGCACGCTGATCTCTGTATAGACCCTCTCCGCCAAAGACCTAAAACTAAAGTCAGCCATTAGGTATGCACTTAGCAATGTGCTAACGAGCATGCTGATCATGAGACTATAGACAAGGCTATTGCCTTTTAAGCTCCAATATTTCCAATTTGCCTTCATCCCTTCCCTATGCTTTTCCCTTTGCCGATCCGATAGCTTTTTCCGTCTATTTGCAAATCGATATACTGCTTTTCGATTTGCCTGATTTTGGCATTGTGAAAGGATTGATTGGTCCAAACCCTATGGGTTTTTCCCTCCCAAACTACTATCCCTAGCCTTTGCTCAGCTTCGAGGCTTCCTTTGTAAATAACATGCGGTATTGGAGGGTTTGCTTGAGGTCTTTTTTGGCTTTTTACCTCCTGCGGAGAACGCTTATCCTCCCCAGTCGCCTTATCCAAGAAAGGATCTCGAGATGGCAACGATAAATGAAAAGTATCACGCATTACCTTTTGCTCATGTGTTACCCAAGAATTACGAGCTACGATCTCCTTGTCCGCTCGAGGACCATCCTCAAACCAAAAACGGTACCCCAGCAAAGCCCAAACCAATACTACCAAAGGAATTAATCCTCGATTCAATTTTCGATTGCGCATGTCTTCTTGTGTTGTGCGTTTACAAACCTAGCATTTGGGTAGAGCTAGGCAAGAAGTTCTAAGTAAGCGGTGGGAACCATTAAGTAAGCGGTGCAAGACACAGACCTTCAGCTATTTGACCATTTGTGAAAATGATTTGACCATTCCTGCAAAAGCAGCCACTTCGGTTTTTTATGCCCCATTTTAGCCCTACAATCGTAACATATCGCAAACCTTTCATATGACTATCTTAATATTTTTCCTCGTCCACTGGTACCTGTCGATATTCATGCAAACATTTTATCTGCATCGGTATGCGGCCCACGGTATGTTTAAGCTTTCCCCATTCTGGGAACGCTTCTTTTGGGTTTTGACCTATATCTCACAAGGTAGTAGCTATTTGAGCCCACGTGTTTATGGTATTTTGCATCGCCTGCACCATGCCTATGCGGATACTGAGAAGGATCCTCACTCTCCAAAGTATTCCGACAATATGTTTTCAATGATGTTTGATACGAGCCACGTATATGGCGCGATCAAGCGAAATAAAATGGAGGTGGAGCCTCGCTTTACCAAAAATGTACCGACATGGAACTTCATGGATAAGCTGGCTGACAACCCGATTAGCCGCCTGGTTTGGATGGCTTTGTACGTCGGGTTTTACGTTGCCTTTGCTACAGAATGGTGGATGTACTTCTTACTCCCAATCCATTTCATGATGGGACCTGTGCATGGGGTAATTATCAACTGGTTTGCCCACAAGTTTGGTTACCGCAATTTCGAGGTAGAAGATACTTCGACTAACTTCCTGCCATTTGATTTCCTCACCATGGGAGAGGCTTATCACAACAACCACCATACCCATGCAGCTCGTGCAAACTTTGGTGGGGTTCGTTGGCATGAACTCGATCTTAGCTGGCTGATAATACAAGCGTTCGACAAGGTCGGTATCCTGGAACTCAAACATAAGAAAAAAGAAAAGCCGCCCGTAAAAATGGCGGCTTAGTATAAGTTCAGGAAGAGAATTTAAAGTACCTCCTCTTCATCATATTCTGGTGTTTTGCGGTACTTCATAAAAGGAAGCTTCAAGATTGTCCATAGATGATCGGAGGCTTCCTTTTCCATATAGGTGTCGAGACCATATTTTAGTTTAGAGTTATCGGCAACGGCAAAAGTGCCAAAAAGACGATCCCAAACTGAAAAGATATTGCCATAATTAGTGTCAGTGTATGGCAAGCGATAGTGATGGTGTACGCGATGCATATTGGGCGTTACGAGTACCCAAACCAGAGCATTGTCAAGCCAGTCTGGCATATTGAGATTGGCGTGATTAAACTGCGTCAATACGACTGACATCGTCTGATAAAGGAACACTAACCACATGGGGGCTCCGATCACGATTACCGCTAAAGTGGTAAAAAGAAAACGAAACACGCTTTCGCCTGGGTGATGGCGATTGGCAGTGGTAGTATCTACATTATGATCGGAGTGATGAACCATGTGAAAACGCCACATCCACGGAACTCTGTGTTCTACCCAGTGGACCAACCAAGCCCCAATTAGATCCATCAACAACAAGCCTGCAATAACTTGTACCCAAAGTGGCATTTCTATCATTTGCAGCAGCCCAATCTTCTCAGCCACCACCCAATCGGCAGCCATTACCAAGATAAATGCCAATCCAAGATTGATGATGGCTGTGGTGGCCACAAAAAACATATTTAGCAGGGCGTGCTTCCATTTATTGTATTTCCATCGAAAGAGAGGCACCGCACTTTCTATCATCCAGAAAGTCGCTAATCCTCCCACCAAAAAGGCAGTTCGATGGGTAGTAGGCATATTTGAAAAGTAGTTTACGAGAGCTTCCATATAAGCGATTTAGTAGTCTTTGTTTTCTATATAACAAATTACAAAAAGTTTATGTTTTCCAAGGAGTTTCAAGTACAGTCTTGTAAAGATTAATGCACAAAGGATCGGGAGAAACGGATCTAGTACTTACCAATGCCTTTTAAGTTTTCTTTAACACAGAAAAGGCTATCAATACCAAAATCTTTGCGTAAATAAGGCCAGCAACCATTTTAAAAACACAATTCCATGAAGTATTTAATCACTTCGGGCATTTTTATGCTCATTTTTACCTTTACAGCACCCCTAAGTTTAGCCCAAGTTGAGTATGGTTATACTCCTTGGCCTTATGACAGCCTTTGGGGTTTTTCTTATCTAGGCGATCCAGCACTTCAAGATTCAGTCTTCAGCTTTTTGAAAGTGTATAATCTAGATGCGGAAGGATATATAAATTCGGAGATTAAGTTTCTAGACTCTACCGCCACAGATACATCCTCAGTAAGCCAGTACTTCCGAGACGCCGACCAAAGGGACACTCTCATACTTAACTATAGCTACCTTAATGGAGTAAGATCACTTTGCGATAAACAACAATATACCTATCATCCAAACGCTGAGCGTGAAAGTTGGGTAAGAACCTTTTATAGTAAAAATCCCCCATATCAGCCGCTGCAAAAAATCGCTTCATTTTACGATACCCTTGGACAAGAATATGCCAAACAGTGGTACAACTGGGAAAATGGCGCCTTTTCTCTTAACACACACGTTTACAACTTGATCCAGGATACCCTAATCATAGAGCGTTTAGTTTATAGCAACTTTTTTAGCCTACCTGATACCGTTTTAGCCCAGCGGACAAGATGGTTTTACGATGCAATGGGGCTGCGCACCTATTGGCTTCATGAAAGTCGGAACTCTCCTAACAGTAGCCTTCAATTATCTGACAGTTTGCATTATAGTTTTGATAATCAGGATAGGTGGACAAAACAGGAACTGTATGCTTGGGACCTCAATAATCAAGCATGGGTTTTTGCCCAAAAAGACACTTTTGAGTATACGCCTGATCAGACGACTCATACTAGCTTCTTTGTGTCTAATGGACAATTGAGACCTGGTAATCGAGCAAAAGATTTAGATACTGACTTACTTAGAACCTTAGAAAATGAAATATGGCTCGACAGTTGCCAATGTTGGTGGCGCAATAGGCTTGACAGTACGATTTTTGATACATTTGGCCGTAAGCAGGAGGCCTATGTACTTTCTGCCAACACACCATCTGACAGTAGTTTTAGCTTATCCCAAACCTACTCTTATTTTGGAAATCAACCTTACCTGAAATATACCTTCGAGAGTTCTTACACCTATAGCAATGATCAGTATTCAAGCAGTTCTACTCATTATTCCTTGCGTGATGCTGTAATTTCAAGCACTGAGTCTGCTTTTGAACTATCAATTGCCCTTTTTCCAAACCCTACTAGCGGTCTTATTCAGCTTTTATATCCAAGTGGTAAAATGGGAAGCGTGAAAATTTATCAATCCGATGGTCGCTTAATGCTTGAGGAAAAATTAGACTTGGGAGGTTCTTGGCAAGGAGAACTATCGGCATACCCGGCCGGATTATATTTTATTGAATTGCAGCAGGACTCAAAAAGGAGTGTTAAACAGTTTATCTTGACAAGATGATCCTTCTAGAAACTAAGCATTGATAAAAAGTCTAATAATTATGAAAGTGGGATGAT
>CAZHOC010000420.1:0-1178 GCA_964534295.1 uncultured Bacteroidia bacterium
GTTACTAATACGAGCGGAAGTGTAGTGCAAACGGGTACCAGTACTGCAATCTCAGGCAGTGATGTCAGCTTGGGAACTGCGACAAACACCGGTGATCAACTGAGTTTTGCTGCATTTGATCTTCCTGCAGGTGATACCTTGATGTTCACTTTTGATGCTACCGTAATCAATACTGCGGGCGCAAATGCAGATCTGACCATCAATAGCACAGCAAACTACAATAGCCTACTCAATGACGATACACGTGGCCGCGATGGCAGCAGCCCTAGCTCAGACGATGATAATGATAGCGATCTCAATAATTATAATGAAGCAGGCACAGTAACTACTACGCTAGTTGGTACTCCAGCCATTGTTAAGGCACTTAGCAGCACCCATGCTTCTAACGACTTTACCATTGGTGATGATGTCATCTACGAGCTCAAAGTCTTTATCCCCGAAGGGGTCGTAGGAAGCGTAGTAGTGGTTGATTCCTTGGCCGATGGTCTAGGCTTCCTCTCCGTCAGTGAATCTTCTCCGGGCAATTTTAGCTATGGGACGATGACCGATGATGGAGTAGTGGGTAATGCAGGAAAAATCACTTTCAGCTTTGGTACTGTAACCAACACCGCCGATAACGACGCTTCCAATGACACCCTTACAGTAACATTGACCGCTCAGGTGCTAGATGACGCCACCAATATCCAAGCAGGTTTTAGCAAAGGCAATTTGTCTTATGCCACTTCTGCGATAAACAGCGCTATCTACTCCAACAATCTCTCTATTGATATCATTGAGCCCAATTTGGTGGTAGGAATTTCTCCTTCCAATGCGAGTCCGGCACTTGGAGAGCCCGTTACCTTTACCGTTACGGTCAATAATACAGGGGGAGCAACGGCCCATGATATCATCTTAGCGAGTCTCTTGGATGATCTTGACCTAACTTATGAGGGGAGTAGTTTTAATGCCAATGGCAGTGGCTTTAGCATTGACGATGCGGATACCGATAGCTTGGCGTTTAGTCTTAGTTCACTTGCTCCCGGCGGTAATGTCTCTTTTAGTTTTATTGCCACTGTTGATGATGACGCAGTTTTAGGTACTGCTATCAATCCGTCTGTTGGCCTGACCGATAGCTACGATACACAAGCTGGTGATCCATCGGGCGCCTTCGTCGAACGCCACTATGATGTTAGCACCTC
>CAZHOC010000420.1:1188-5518 GCA_964534295.1 uncultured Bacteroidia bacterium
GTATAACGCCTGCCCTCAATACTATCGATGCCCAAAAAACCGTCAGCTATGTTGATGGTAATACCAACGATCAACTAGACGCAGGAGAGCTCTTGACCTATACCATTGTCTTGACCAACAATACCGGGGCAACCGTCAACAATGTAGTCTTTACCGACAATATTCCCGCCAATACCACTGGTCTCACCAACATCACAACTACTGCTGGTGTAAGTTCTAACTCCACCGCTAGCTTGGTTCAAGTTGATGGTTTCAATATGGCCAATAGCGCTAGTGTAACCATTACCTTTGATGTCAGTGTAAGTGGGGGAACTAGCGATGGCACCTTAATACGCAATCAAGGCTCGGTTGATAGTGATGAGACCGAACCAGAACCGACCGATGTAGATGGCGTTGATACCAATGGAGATCAACCCACTGATATAATCGTAGGACCAGAGCCAAAAAGAGTGAATGATCTCTATGCTCAAAAAACCGTTACTTGGCTTACTGACAATGCCACTACCGATGAAGTCGGCACCTCTGATGTGATGCGCTATACCTTCATCCTAGAAAACCGCGGCGCGGAACAATTGACCGGAGTATCGCTTAGCGATGTCATTCCTACTGGATTGGCCTTTGCGGCTGCCGGTACACCGACTGAAGGCTCCCTCAATACAGCCAGTTATCCGACGATCAATTGGACAGGGATTACCTTGGACGTGGGCGAGATCGCTAGTGTAAGCCTTGACGTTACCATCAGTAGCGTTAGCGGTACTAGTCAAACCTTCACTAACCAAGGCACCGCCATCTCCGATCAAACCAATGCGACTGAGACGGATAGCAATGGCGATCCAAGCGACGGCAATCAGGAAACTGTATTTACTGCTGTAGATGGTACGACACCGAGCGCGAGTTTGGATGTTGAAAAACGCTGGGCCTTGACCGATGATACCGATAATGATGGCTTAGTCGATCCAGCTGATAGCTATACATATACGATTACCGTCATCAATACTGGTTCAGCGACTGCGTCGAACGCTCAATTTGCTGATGCTGCACCGACCAATACTGTCTTAGTCAGCGGTAGCGTCAGCACTAGCCAAGGCATTGTTACCAGTGCAACTTCCGGTAGCATTGCGGTCAACCTAGGCCCCATAGATCCGGGAGACTTTGCGACTATCAGCTTTAGCGTTACGCCAAGCGGCGCCCTAGATGGAGATTTGATTCCCAATCAAGCCAGCGTCAGTTCACCCGATGTCAACAGTGGGACTCCTACTCTAAGTGACGATAATGCCAATGATACCGACGGTATCAACCCTACGCAAACGCCGATCCACACTGGCAGCGGTACCTTAGATGCAGCCGATTTGACTAAGGCGCTCAGCGCAACCAGCGAAGGTGGCAGCAGTGGAACCGATGTGCTCATTGGAGAAGTGTTGACCTACTCTATCAATATTGAAGTACCAAAAGGAAACCTCCAAGAGGCGTTTATTATCGATAGCTTACCAGCTGGATTACGCTATGTTGCTAGTTCCGCAACATTGAGTCGTACTTTTGATACTGGTCTCAATAGCTCCGCCAATCCAGGCGGCATTAATAGTGCTGCTACTGGCAATACTGTAGCTCTAACGGACGCCACTGATATTACGATCAGCAATAATCGCTATATCAGCATGTTTTTGGGAGATCTCATTAATACGGATACAGATGGTACCGCAGAAGTATTTACCCTGAGTCTTGGAGCAGTAGTTTCCAACGAAAGCAGCATTGGCAATGATGCGGGTCAGACCTTAAGCAATGATGGTACTTTCCAATACCTAGATGGTACCCTCAATGAGCAAACCTTAAGTACTACTAGTGATCCTAGCGTTACGATTCGCGAAGCAGTCATCGGAATTCAGAAAACAGGCTCTAGTAATTATGTTCTCACCGCTGGTGGAACGCTTGAATATGGCCTAAAGGTTTTTAACTCCGGTGCGGCAAATACCGCCACCGCTTATAATGTGGTCGTAACGGATACGATCCCTTTTGGCCCTCAAAAATGGGAAAGCCTGAGTAATATCGCCTTTAGCAGCACTGCTGATGTGGGCGATGAAACCAATAATTCCGATACTGGTAATGGCATCGTTAGCTTTGCGATTGATTCGATAGCGCCGGGCGATACAGCATACATATCGTTCCGCGCAGCGGCAGATGGCCTTCCAGAGCTAAAAACCGATACGGACTCGCTTGACAACAAGGCCTGGGCCCGAACGACTAGTTTGCCAGGTACACAAGGAACGAGTTCGGCAACGCCGGGCATAGCAGGAGCAATCAATGGCGAACGCGTTTATGATGGCAGCCATGGAGATAGCGATTACAGTGTTAATGCTTCTCATGACTTGACGGTAATGGACTTGGATTTAACCAAATCGATCCTTAATCCGCCAAGCCCCAATTATTATAATATTGGGGACACCGTAGAATATCAGGTGCAATTAGTAGTACCCAATACGGTCACACTCGACAATACCGACAATTTATTTGCGGATGTATTGGACGCAGGTTTGGACTATCTCACAGGTAGTCTTAACCAAAGTCCAGTGCCTGTTTATGCGGGTATCACAAGCAATAGTCCTACTGAGTTTGCAGATCCTACGTCTCAGACACTGAGCCTCAATCTGGGTACGCTTGACAATCAGACAGGATCAGCTCAAACGATCGTCTTAAGTTATGATGCTGTGGTCCGAAATGTGATCGGTAATCAATACAATCCAAGTACCAGTATTGGTACCGAATTAGACAATATCGTCGGCTTAACTTTTGATAATCCCGTACATCCAGATGCTCCTTTTAGCGACCAAATCCAAGATTCGGCTACTGTGGAAGTGGGAGAACCTCACCTCGATATTGCCAATACCATCTTGACGAGCAATCATGAGCCCGGTGATAGGGTTGATTTCCAATTAGTGATTACCAATGATGGCACCGAAGATGCCTATGATGTTGCCCTATCTGATGTGACTACTGCCTATCTACAAAATATTAGAAGCCTAGTAGTAAGCGGAACTACTGGAGGTGCTGAGAGCCCTAGCTTTACTAATAATTCTGATTCTTGGACATCAAGTAATTTTGACATTCCTGCAGGCGGAACGGTTACCATTACCTTTAGTGCTGACATCAATCAATTTGCTCCTTCTGGCAACTTACCCGCAAACACCGTTACCGCCAGTTTCCGAGGACAAGCTACTGGTGCCTCAGTAGCCAGGGATGGGACTGATGGAGGCGAACAAGACAATAATGCGACCCTCAATAATTATGTTCTATCAGAAGATCCTACAACAGCTTTGGTCATCTTCCCTGTAGAGTTCTTGAGCTTTACGGGCGCTTGGGACAAAGGAAAAGAAAAGGATGCTGTGCTTGAATGGAGTACTGCTGCCGAATTGAACAATGATTATTTCATCGTTGAGCGCAGCTATGATCTCAATCAATGGACAGATGTGGCCAAGGTAAATGGAGCTGGTACGAGTCAAGGGACGCGCTATTATACCACCAAAGATCAAAATGCCGCAGCACTCCCATTCGATGAGTACATCTACTATCGACTACGTCAAGTAGATTTTGATGGTGCGTATTCCTTCTCAGATGTGATCCAACTCAATCGCCTCAACCTCCAGTACAACGTTAAGGTTGGCCCGAACCCTTTCCGATCTCAACTGGGCATTAGCTCAAGTCGCAATCAAAAGATTGTGGAATTACAATTGTTTGATGTCCGTGGTAGTAAAGTCGCAATTCCTTTGCAGAGTCATCTCGATGAAGGAGAGATCGAGATCAAAGGACTAAATAAGCTTGCTGAAGGCTACTACTATCTTGAAATAACCTTTGAAGGTGGCTACAAACAAAGCTTTAAACTCCTGCGTGAAAATTAAAACTTACTTTTCCTGATATCTAAATAGATCAGCGACACAAGAAATGTCGAGCGTCTTAGAGTTAGAGATACTGGTGCGTATTTAAGTTTAGTACCTTCTATACCTTGAATAGCTGGTCATTAATCTTAGAGCATTGCCGAACAAAGTCAGAAAGTCTTTTTTGCTTGTTGCTAGAAAGGACACTCCTGGTGGAAGAGCTCATATTAACCCAAACTTTAGTGCGCAATAATGTTTTAAACTCTACTTCGCTCAACAGAAATTGTGTCGCTGTCTTTTTTAATCATACTTAGAGATTGTCCAGTACTTCTTGCGGCACCTCTTCTCTGGCTTCGTATTCTTCTGCGGAGACATGCGGATAGTCTTCTTCTTTGAGCCCCTGCGGGAACGCTCCGTTGGTAGCGCCTAGACTACGCGTTCTCGGAGAGAGCAAAAACGAACCT
>CAZHOC010000421.1:0-5502 GCA_964534295.1 uncultured Bacteroidia bacterium
ACGTTTCTTAGCCACATAAACTTTAGCAAGTTTCAAAATTCCGGATGGCAATTCGTCGCCAACACGGATTTGATACTCCTCACGACGGAAACGACCTTCAATACGGTCAAAACGACGCTTATAATTACGGAATAGCTTAGCTACGTTAGTATTTAGCTCCTCATCAGCAGTCCATCCACTTGGGATTACGTCAAGGAAGTTCAATGCACTTAGAGCCTTCTCTGTAAATTTCTTACCAGAAGGAATTACCTCTTCATTAAACTTATTCTTGACACCTTTGGACTTACTGGTGTTGACTAGAGCCAACAACTTAGAGACCATCATGTTGTGCAGCTCAGTAAGCTCGGTGTTATACCGTTCTTCCAAGTTAGCAAGCAGCTTCTTGTCTCTTGCTTTAGCCTTGCTTTCCTTTTTCTCCTTAGAGAAAAGCTTCTTGTCAATTACCACCCCTTTAATGGAAGGCGGTACACGAAGAGAAGCATCTTTTACATCACCGGCTTTATCACCAAAGATTGCTCTAAGGAGTTTTTCTTCAGGCGTAGGATCAGACTCTCCTTTAGGAGTAATCTTACCGATCAAGATATCGCCAGGATTGACTTCAGCTCCGATACGGATCAAACCGTTTTCGTCAAGGTGCTTAATCGCGTCCTCACTTACGTTTGGAATTTCACGAGTCAGTTCCTCTTCACCACGTTTTGTATCACGAACTTGAAGTTCAAATTCTTCAATATGGAGAGATGTGTAAACATCATCTGCAACCACCTTCTCAGAGATTACAATGGCATCCTCAAAGTTGTATCCCTGCCAAGGCATGAAGGCTACCAAGAGGTTTTTACCAAGTGCCAATTCTCCATCTTCCGTAGCGTAACCATCAGCGATAACGGTTTTCTTTTGAACCCGTTGGCCAACTCTTACTACAGGACGAAGGTTGATTGAAGTATTTTGGTTAGTACGAACGTATTTAGGTACGTTATAGGTAACTACATTTGAGTCAAAGTGTACTAGGTCCTCCGTTGGAGAACGATCGTACTTGATCACGATTTTGCTACCATCAACATACTCAACGATACCATCACCTTCTGCCACCATTAGAGAGCGACTATCCACTGCCACCTTTTCTTCGATACCAGTACCAACGATTGGTGCTTCTGGCTTGAGAAGAGGTACAGCCTGACGTTGCATGTTCGATCCCATCAAGGCACGGTTTGCATCGTCATTCTCAAGGAATGGAATCAAGGATGCAGCTACACTCACAATCTGATTAGGAGCAACATCCATATATGCTACATCATCCGGCTCAACAACCGGGAAGTCTCCCATTCGACGAGCCTTAACCTTAGGATTAACAAATTTTCCTTTGGTATCGATAGGAGCGTTCGACTGGGCGATGATGCTATTATCTTCCTCTTCCGCACTGAGATACATCGCATCCTTAGCGACTTTACCTGCTTTAACTTCGCGATAAGGAGTCTCGATGAATCCCATATCGTTAATTTTAGCGTAGGTACAGAGAGAGGAGATCAATCCAATGTTGGGTCCCTCAGGAGTCTCAATTGGACAAAGACGTCCATAGTGAGTGTAGTGAACATCACGTACCTCAAAACCCGCACGCTCACGAGAAAGACCACCAGGTCCCAAAGCTGATACACGACGCTTGTGTGTAAGCTCTGCAAGTGGATTGGTCTGATCAAGGAATTGGCTAAGCTGGTTGGTACCAAAGAATGAGTTGATCACAGAAGAAAGGGTTCTTGCGTTGATCAAGTCAGCAGGCGTGAAGATCTCGTTATCACGGATGTTCATACGCTCACGAATGGTACGAGCCATACGGGCAAGTCCTACGCTAAACTGAGAGTACAATTGCTCACCTACAGTCCGCACACGACGGTTACTTAAGTGGTCGATATCATCGACGTGCATTTTACTATTCTGCAATTCAACGAGGAACTCAACGATTTTGATGATATCGCTCTTGGTCAGTACCTGGCTATCTTCATCAGTCTCGTTGCTATGGAGTTTCTTATTGAGGCGATAACGGCCTACTTCCCCAAGGTCATATCTTTTATCACTAAAGAACAATTTGTCGATTACACCACGAGCAGTCTCCTCGTCTGGTGGCTCGGCATTTCTCAATTGACGGTAGATTTGATCAACCGCCTCAGATTGAGAATTTGAATTATCCTTTTGGAGTGTATTGTAAATGATTGAGTACTCAGCTGCGTTGTGCGAGTCAGCTACCAAAATCATAGAAGGCACACCTGATTCGAGAATTCTCTCGGCATCCTCAGCCTGAATGATATGATCACGTTCGAAGAGAACTTCGTTACGTGTAATGGAAACAACCTCACCAGTATCTTCGTCAACGAAGTCTTCCGTCCAAGTACGAAGAATACGAGCAGCGAGCTTACGATCAATCGCCTTCTTTAAATTGGCTTTGTTGATCTTAAATTCTTCAGCTAAACCAAATATCTCAAGGATATCTTTGTCTGAGCTGTAACCAATTGCTCTAAGGAGCGTGGTTACCGGGAATTTTTTCTTTCGGTCGATGTAAGCATACATTACGTTGTTTACATCAGTTGAAAATTCGATCCAAGAACCTTTGAATGGGATAATCCGCGCCGAATATAGCTTAGAACCATTGGCGTGGTAAGATTGTCCAAAAAAGACTCCTGGTGAACGGTGTAGCTGGCTGACTACTACACGTTCAGCCCCGTTGATGATAAAAGTACCATCATGGCTCATGTAAGGGATATTTCCCAAATAAACCTCCTGGGTCACCGGCTCGAAATCCTCATTTTCAGGATCCGTACAGTAGAGAAATAATTTGGCCTTAAGTGCAACTGAATGGGTCAATCCACGCTCTTTACACTCCAAGATGGCGTAACGAGGTGGGTCGATGTAGTAATCCAGAAACTCGAGGACAAAGTTCTCTCTGGCGTCGGTGATAGGAAAGTTCTCTTTGAATACTTTGTACAACCCCTCTTCCCTGCGTTTGTCGGGAGGAGTGTCCACCTGCATGAAATCTACGAAAGACCGCAATTGGACTTCCAAGAAGTCAGGATAATCAATGACTTTCTGGATTTGAGAGAATGTAACGCGTTTGGGCTTGCTTGTGCTAGTCAATCCTGTTACCGTTTAAGTGAAATAAAAAGAGAAAAGAACATACCTATAGTCCTAATATCGGAAAAAGGTAGGTTTTAACATAGCGGAATAGACCTGATTGCAATGAATCAGGTCTATCGTAGAGGGTAGAACTAAATTCTTCCCGGAAATATTCCGTTACTTCAGCTCTACCTCAGCACCAGCTTCTTCGAGTTGAGTCTTGATAGCCTCAGCTTCTTCTTTAGAAACTTTCTCCTTGATTGGACCAGGAGCGCCATCAACCAATCCCTTAGCTTCTTTAAGGCCTAAACCAGTGATACCTTTAACAGCTTTCACTACTTGTAGTTTAGCACCACCTGGGCTAACGAGGATTACATCAAACTCGGACTGAGCATCTGCGCCACCGTCGCCACCATCACCGCCACCAGCGGGTCCAGCAACTGCAACAGCTGCAGCAGCAGGCTCAATGCCATATTCGTCTTTCAGAATGTCTGCCAATTCGTTGACTTCTTTAACAGTCAAGTTTACTAGCTTATCTGCAAATTCTTTCAGATCTGCCATATCTAAAATTATTTTTTAAAAAATTGAGTCTTGTCGAAATAAAGATTAAAGGAAAAGGACTTTCACCTGCCAGAGGCGGATGGGAAGCAAGTCCAGATAGTTTAAGCCGCTTCTTCTTTTTCTGATAGCGTCTTGAGGATTCCAGCAAGCTTGCCTCCGCTCGATTTGAGGGCAGAAACAACATTTTTGGCTGGACTCTGTAGCAATCCAATGATTTCGCCGATAAGCTCGTCCTTAGATTTAAGTTCAGAAAGCGTTTTGATTTGATCATCACCTTTGAAAACAGAGGTTTCGATCACAGCTGCCTTAAGGACAGGCTTCTCTTGCTTCTTACGGAACTCTTTTAGAACCTTAGCGGGAACGCTTGGATTTTCAGCAGTTGCAAAGAAAACTGAAGAAGTGGATTTCAAAGTGTCATACACATCTGAGTAATCTCCTTCAAGATTTTCTAGCGCTTTACGGATCAGGGTATTCTTGATTACCTGAAGCTTAATGTCGGACTTGAAGCAAAGGCCACGAAGTTCGTTCATTTCAGCTACAGACATTCCACCAGAGTCAGCAATATAGAAGTTGGGATACTCCTTGAACTGCTCGGTTAACTCCTGTACCAGTTGAATTTTTTGCTCTTTAGTCATTGTTTCTGATTCTTAGAGTCCTGGAACAGATGCTTTATCAAGTTTGATACCCGGGCCCATAGTTGAAGTCATAAAGATTGAACGGAAATAAACTCCCTTTGAATCTTTTGGCTTAAGGCGCTGTAACGTTTGCAATAATTCGGTGGCGTTCTCTTTGATTTGCTCCGCAGAGAATGACACTTTACCGACAGCTACGTGAATGATTCCAGTCTTATCGACACGAAAATCAATCTTACCTGCCTTTACTTCTTTTACTGCTTTTGCGACGTCTGGTGTAACAGTACCGCTTTTGGGATTAGGCATCAATCCACGAGGACCGAGTACTCTACCAAGACGGCCAACTTTAGGCATTACATCTGGAGAACAGATGATAACGTCAATGTCAGTCCAACCTTGTTGGATTTTTTCCAAGTACTCATCAAGTCCTACATGATCAGCGCCAGCTGCTTTTGCAGCCTCCTCTTTGTCAGGAGTAGTCAAAACAAGAACTTTGACTTCCTTACCAGTACCATGCGGTAAAGTCGCAATGCCTCGCACCATCTGAGATGCTTGACGGGGATCAACTCCCAATCGAACATGCATTTCGACTGATTCGTCAAATTTGGCAAAAGATGCCTCTTTGACGAGCTCACAAGCTTTACTCAGATCGTAGGCTAGATCTTTAGTCACGACCGAAGCCGCTTTAGTGTTATTTTTCGACTTTTTTGCCATGATCTTTAGTCGTTAGCTTCACTTTCCCAGGGTGGCGTACCATCCACAAGTAATCCCATACTACGTGCCGTACCAGCAACCATCTTCATGCCTGACTCAACGGTAAATGCGTTAAGGTCTGGCATTTTGATTTCGGCGATATTTCTTACCTGATCCCAGGTAACATTACCTACCTTGTTACGGTTAGGCTCGGAGGAACCTTTCTTGAGTTTGGCAGCTTCCATCAACAGTACTGCTGCAGGGGGAGTCTTGATAATAAAATCAAAGCTCTTGTCGGCGTATACGGTGATAACAACCGGCAAAACTTGCCCCTGTTTTTCCTGCGTCTGGGCATTGAACCGTTTGCAAAACTCCATGATGTTCAGTCCTTTTGCACCAAGTGCAGGACCGATCGGAGGAGCAGGGTTTGCCTGTCCACCTCTTACCTGAAGCTTTACATAAGTTTCTATTTGCTTAGCCATCTATTTGAAATGGTTAAAATTAGGGTTGGTGAATT